>CAVEOF010000005.1:0-57414 GCA_963617165.1 Coriobacteriaceae bacterium
GTCCTTAAAAAATTTTTTCACTAATGTGTTGCACTTGACTTGACAATCCATCATTCTGAATTATTCCACCGTTACCGACTTCGCAAGGTTTCTCGGCTGGTCGATGTCACAGCCGCGCAGGGCGGCGGTGTGATAGGCGAGAAGTTGCATGAGTGTCGCTTCCACGATGGGAACGAAGAGGCTCTCTTCGTCCGCGAGATCGATGAGGACGTCGGCGACGCTTGCGACCGCGTCGCTCGACGGGCAGACCGCGATGGTCTTCGCGCCGCGCGCGGCAACCTCTTTGAGGTTGGCGAGCATCTTTTCGCGCATGGCGCGCTCGCCGAACAGGGCGATGACGGGGGTCTTCTCGGTGATGAGGGAGATGGTGCCGTGCTTTAACTCGCCGGCGGGATAGCTCTCCGAATGGATATAGGAGATCTCCTTCAGCTTTAAGGAGGCTTCGAGCGAGGCGGCATAATCGAACCCGCGACCGATGAAGAAGAGATTCTCCGCGTCGCGGATCTCGGCGGCGACCTCGACGAGCGTCTCTTCGCTCTCGATGGCTTTTCCGATGAGATCGGGGACCTTTTTGAATTCCTTCATGAGCGATTTTGTCTCTTCATCGGACAGCTTTCCGATGGCTCTCGCAAAGAAAAGAGCGAAGAGCGCAAGCAGAGAACACTGCGCGGTGTAAGCTTTTGTTGACGCTACGGCAATTTCTACGCCCGCATAGGTGTAGAAAACACTGTCGACCTCCGAGGCGATCGTGGAGCCGACGACGTTCACAATGCCGATGGTGGAGGCGCCCCTTTCCTTCGCCATGCGGAGGGAGGAGATGGTGTCGGCGGTCTCGCCCGACTGGGAGATGAAGATGCAGAGATCCCCCTCGTCGAGGATCGGGTCGGCGTAGCGGAACTCGGACGCGACCACGCAGTCACAGCGCACGCGCGCGAGTTTTTCGATCAGATATTTCGCGTACAGCCCCGCGTGATAGGCGGTGCCGCAACCGACGATGGTGATGTGACGCGTTTTCGCGAGGCGCTCGGTATCCAGCTTGAAGGTGGGATAGCCGTGCATATCGAGATAGAGGGAGGTCAGATGGGCGACGATGCTCTTTTCCTCCGCGATCTCCTTCCGCATGAAATGCGCGTAGCCGCCGCGCTCCGCGCTCTCGGCGTCGAAGGTGGCGATCTGGAGATTCCGCTTCACTTCCTTGCCGCGGCGATCGTAAACGGTGGTCTTCTCCCGCGTGATCACGGCGATCTCTCCTTCCGCAAGGCGGAAATAACGGTTGGTATAGGAGAGAAAGGCGGGAATGTCCGAGGCGACGAAGGTCTCGTCCTTGCCGATCCCGACGAGCAAGGGACTCTCGCGGCGGAGCGCGAAGATCGTGTCGGGCACGTCGGCAAACATGACGCAAAGGGAGAAGGAGCCTTTCAGCTTATCGGCGACCTCACGCAGAGCGGCGAGGGGATCGCCGAGCTTTCCGTAAAAATAATCGATGAAAAGCGCAGCGACCTCCGTATCCGTCTCGGAATTGAAGGTATAGCCGAAGGCGGTGAGCTTCTGTTTCAGGATCAGATAGTTTTCGATGATGCCGTTGTGCACGATCTGCACGCGGGCGTTGCCGTGCGGGTGGCTGTTTTTGTCGCTGACACCGCCGTGTGTCGCCCAACGGGTATGCCCGATGCCCGTATGCGACTCGGGGAGGGGGGAGGCGGCGAGGCGTTCCTTCAGGACTTGAATTTTTCCCGCCGCCTTTTCCACCTTTAAGCCCTTGGCATAGACGCAGATGCCCGCGCTGTCATACCCGCGGTAGGAGAGTTTTTCGAGTGCCGCGAGGGCGACATCCGACGCATTTCTGTAACCGGCATAGCCGATGATACCACACATAGATCTCTATCGGGGACGCCACGGACACACGATGTCGCATGTCCGTCTGCGTCCCCGCCTTTCCGTATTGTCTTGGCTTGTTTGAGGGGTAGATCTTCTCCGAAAGTTTTTCTCAATAGTTTTTGAGCTTTTCCGCGATCTTTGCCGCCGTGTCCTCGGCGAGCGTGCGCGTCAGGGCGGGGTCGAGGCTCTCGACCATGATGCGGACGAGGGGCTCGGTGCCCGAGGGACGGACGACGAGACGGCCGCTCTCTCCGAGCTTTTCTTCCGCCGCCGCGATGATCTCTTTGATATCGTCGTCGGTAAAGAAGGCGATCTTTTCGTTCTGCGTCGCCTGAATGTTGACCGTGTGCTGAGGGTATTTTTTCATGATTTTGCAAAGTTCGCTTAACTTTTTGCCACTTTCCTTCATGCAGGAGAGGAGCTGAATGGCGGTAAGCTGTCCGTCACCCGTAGTCGCAAATTCACGGAAAATGACGTGTCCCGACTGCTCGCCGCCGAAGACGAAGCCCTCTTGGTTGAGCATTTCGAGAACGTAGCGGTCGCCGACCTTCGCGGCGATGTAGCGGATGTCGTTCTCCTCACAGAATTTCGAGAATCCGAAGTTCGTCATGACGGTGCCGACGACGGTGTTCTTCGCGAGGCGTCCCGCCTTCTTCAGATGCTTTGCAAGGATCGCCATGATATAGTCGCCGTCCGCGGCGGTGCCGTTTTCGTCCACGGCGAGGAAGCGGTCGGCGTCCCCGTCAAAGGCAAGACCGATGTCGGCGTGATGCTCGACGACCGCCTTCTCGAGAAGCTCGAGATGCGTCGAGCCGCAGCCGTCATTGATGTTGATGCCGTTCGGCGTGTCGGCAAGCATGATGCATTCCGCTCCCATGGAGGAGAAGAGGTTCTGCGCCGTGGCGCTGGCGGAGCCGTTGGCGCAGTCGATCACGAGCTTCATGCCCTCGAAGGTCTCGGCGGTCGTGTGCATGAGATGTACCGTGTAGTCGTGGATGGCGTAGGGAGAGTCGGTGCGTCTGCCGATGGCGGCATCCGCCGCGGGCTTACAGGGCGGGGTGTTGTCGAGGACGATGGATTCGATCTGCTCCTCGAGCTCGTCGGAGAGCTTGAAGCCTTCCTCCCCGAAGATCTTAATGCCGTTGTACGGGTAGGGGTTGTGCGAGGCGGAGATCATGACGCCCGCCTTCGCCTTATACTTTTTGACGAGGTAGGCGACCGCGGGGGTGGGAACGACACCGAGCGCCATGACGTCGCTCCCGACGGAACAGAGTCCCGCGCTGATGGCGGAGGCGAGCATTTCGGAGGAAATGCGGGTGTCCATGCCGATGAGTACCTTCGGGCGGTACTTGTGGTTGGAGGATAGAACGGTGCCGAGCGCTCTGCCGATCTGCATGGCGCGCTCGCAGCTCAGATACTCGTTCGCAATGCCGCGAACGCCGTCGGTTCCGAAGAGTCTTCTCATAAAATATGTCCTTTCGTTTTTACCGGTTGATTTCGATTATTTTCTGTCCGCGATATTGTCCGCGTCCTTGACGATCTTGTTCGGTGCAATGACACCGCGCAGACGGACGAGGGGATAGACGATGCTGTCCCGTCCGACGATGCTCGCCGGGCAGAGGACGGCGTGACAGCCGATCTCGGCGCGGTCGCCGAGCATGGTGCCGAGCTTCCGCCGCCCCGTCGCGAGTTCTTCTTCGTCCGAGCGGACGGTGATATTCCCGTGGTCGGCGCGGAAATTCGAGGCGATGGCTCCCGCGCCCATGTGTGCCTTGTAGCCGAGAATGCTGTCGCCGACGTAGTTGTAATGGGGTGCCTGCACGCCGTCGAAGAGGATGGCGTTCTTGATCTCGGTGCTGTTGCCGACGACGGAGCCGTCACCGATGAGTGCGCTCCCGCGGATGAACGCACCGGGACGCACCTCGGTGCCGTGACCGATGACGGTCGGCGGTTCGATCACCGCGCTCGGCGCGATCTTCGCGTCCTTCGCGATGTAGACCTCGGGGGAGACCTCCTCGTAGTCATTACCGAGCGTCTTGCCGAGCTCACGGATGAAGTCCGCGAGGGTATCGAGCGCCTCGTGCCCGTAGGTGAAGCGGGCGAGATAGTCTCCCGCCGCCGTGTGGGAGAGGTCGAAGAGCTCTTCGATCTTCGGAATTTTCATAAAAACCTCCGTTGCCGCCGCGCATGGCGTCGGTAAAAATAAAATGTCTTCGGGGTCGGAAAGCGTAAAAGCGCGAAAAAAGGTAAGAGCGTTTGCCGACGCCGTTGCGCCTCGGAAAAAGTCTTACCTTAATATTGTACCACTTTTCGGGTAAAAAATGCTACTGTCCGTTCCGCCAAACTTTTTGCGGGAAAGTTGTCGGATAGTGGCATAATCGCCAAAGAAAGGAAGGGAAAGCATACAAAACTAAAATTTCTGCACAGAAAATGTGCGATTTTACCAAAAACTCGGAAGATTCTCCCAAACCGAGGGTGAAAAAATCATTCCGGCATCGAAAATTCCGACAAAAACGCGGGGAAAAAGTGCTTTCTCGATGCTTGACAGTGCGGAAGAGTTGTGCTATACTGACAACATCGACAAAAAGGAGAAAAGACGATGTACTCGATAAAAAAAGGCAAGCTCTATCGCGGGGACAATCCGGTGTTCGGCGTCGGGGTGTCCTACTATGCGTCCTATCATGAGCGGAAGGTGCCCGTGCCGCGGGACGGCGATCGGATCGGCGAGATGAAAAAGGATCTCCGTGGCATGGCGGACTTCGGCTTCAACATGGTGCGTTGCGCGGCGCTTTGCGATATGAAATACAATGAAAAGCGGGAAGTGGAAGCCGACACGGCGTTTATGGACGCCATCGTGACCGAGGCGGAGAAGGACAAGATCTCGGTCATGCTGCGGCTCCAAGGCTATTCCATGAATCTCTGCGGCTATACGGACGATGCGATGATCGATTCGGAAGGGCGGCCGATGGACCGCACGCGGTGGTATGACTTTATTCAGAACTGCCTGCATCACGAGGGGATCCTTCGGGATAACGACGCGTGCACGGCGAAGCTCGCAGAGCACTTTGCGGCGTTTGAAAGCCTTGTGGGATATCAGACCTACAACGAGCCGCACTATCCCTCGATCGAGCTGTTCGACTATCACCCGATCACCCTGCAAAAATACCGCGAGTGGCTGGTAAAGAAGGGGATCATGACCGCCGTGGAAGCGGAGACGTACACCCCGCCGACAAAGAGACCGGCTCCCTCCGAGGACAAGCGGGAGTGGATATACTGGCGGATGTTCTCGTCGGAGGCGTTGTCCGCGTTCCTGAATCATTCGTCGGCGGTTGCGACCGCCGCCTCCGGCATGGAGACCATGACCTGTCAGACCACCTGCCCGCTCCTCTATTCCAACGCCGGGCGGGGGGTGAATTACTATCAGATCGCGGAAAAAATGGATGCGGTCGGGGTAACGCATTATTTTTCGGACACGGCGCCCGAGATCTACATCGCCAACATGCACCTCGATATGAGCGAGAGTGCCGCGGCGCTGTACGGTAAGCCGATGTGGATCATCGAATATGACGCGCGCACGAACATTCCGCTTGACAAATTCCGCCGCGAGACCTATCTCGCGATCGGAAGCGGCACGGTAGGAATTCTCTATTATCAGTGGCGCGGCGACTATATCTTCTCCGATTCTCCCGAAGGAAACGGATTCGGACTCATCAACTATGACGGGAGCGAAACGGAGAATTTCGGGAACGCACGGCGCGTGGTAGAGCTTCTGAACCGGCTGTCCGAGTATACGGTGAACGCCGCACGTCTGCGTGACGGGGTGGCGGTGCTGTATTCCGAGTGGGCGTATCTCTTTTCCGACGCGGCGGAGAATCCGGGATCGCACTGCACGGACGGCGCGGCGGGGCAACTGAAAAATTCTTACCGCGACGAGCTGATCGAGATCTATCGGAGCCTGCGAGAAGAAGGCTACAACGTGGATGTGATCCGTCCGACCGATCTCTGTGACAACGTTCTTTCCGAAAAGGTCGTTTTTACGCCCACGGTGGAGAATCTGAGCCCCGAAGAAAAGCAGGCACTCGCAGACTTCGAGGCAAAGGGAGGTATCGTCTTCGGCGGCGACGTCGGGGGATATCGTCATTGCAAGGGAACCTACCAAAGATACGGGACCGCGCGCACGCCCTTCCGTTGCGGCTATCCGGTATATGACGCCATAGAGAGCACGGGCGTCCTCCCGCAGGTCACAAAGAGCGCATCCCGCGATCTGCTGATCGAGACCCTGAAGGGAGAGGGATACTATCTTGTCTGCCTGACGAACGGTACGAATCTTAAAAAGACGTTTGAGAATGTGCGCGTGAGCGCGAAGTTTGATTTCAAAGAAGCGACGCTTTATACCTTTGAGCACCCGGAGGGACGGTCGCTCCCCGTCTCGGAAAATTCCTTTGTCGTCGATACGATCGAAGACGGCGCCTTTGTTTTGCTGAAATAACACGTAGCAAGCCAAAACAAAAAAGAGGCTGTCGCACGAAACGCACACAAGGCGTAGCTTCGGCTCCATATGCAAAAATGACCGAGAATCAAGAAGATCCTCGGTCATTTTTGTCGTAGCCTTTCGCGAAAAAGAAAGGGGCTGTCGCAAAGAGGTCAAAGACCCGTTTGCGACAGCTCTTTTGATTGTAATAGAGGAATGCAATATAGGAAAATACTAATGTGACATCTTTTTTGATGACCTGTGAAGGGCACTGCGGGGCTATGCGAGCGGCGGGTCACGCCATCTTTTCGGCGGTGCCGCTTTTGGCAAGGCGCTCGCGCAGGAGCGTCTCGATCAGGTCGTGACCCTCTTCCGAAGGATGGATCCCGTCGAGAGAGAGCAGGGAGGCGCAACGGTGCGAAAGAAGAAAGTCGGTGCGCAGATCGATCATGGGGCAGGAGGCGGTGCGCGCGATGTCCTCGACGATCAGATTGTAGTGCTCTTGAAAACGGTAGAGCATCGTGATGTCACCGAGCCACGACATGATATTCTCGCGCGAACGGTCCTTTGAGATGAAGGAGAGGTAACGCTCGGGCATCATCGGCACGAGGTTGCACATGTAGACGTTGGCGCCCGTGGCAAACGCTTCGTCGAGCATGTTGCCGTAGAGCGCGCGGAATTTCGCTTCGGGCGTATGGGGCAGATGCACCCCGAGCGGGTCGGCGGAAATTGCCGCCCAATCGTAGTCGCAATCGTTGCCGCCGAAGTCAAAGATCACGGTCGTGTCTTTGTCGCATTCCGCGATGGTATACTCGAACATATCGAGCCCGCGGTCGACGGTCGCACCCATGCGTGAGTGATTGATGACCTCATACCCGAGCGCCGCGAGGGTGGGGAGCTTATAGCCCGAGCAGAGCTTGTGCTTTTTGGCTTCTTCGGAATACGTGATGCCCCGAAGAATGGAGTCGCCGTAAATCAGCAGTTTTTTCATGGTGGGTATCTTGGCGGTTGCGTGACGGGTGGGGTGATACGAGGGGGAGGGCAACGCCGTTCCTTTCTTTATAGATTTGCTCATTAGGTTTGCGGATTTGAATTTGTTGTGATGATGTTTTGCCGTATGAAGGCTTTCTGCTTGTTGTGATGATGCTTTGCTGTTTGCTGTATGTGGGGTGCTCTTTGCGAAGAGCTTTGTCGGGAGGTGGCGGACTTCCCTCGTCAAAAGTGCGGGGAAGGATTCCGGGCAGGCGGCTCGCCGATGAGTCGGCACTTTTTGAAAACCTAGGCAAGCCGACGGAGATCGATGCATCGACGCTCGTTGCTTGTGATAACAGTATACCCCAAGCCGAAGAAAAAGTCACGCTACTCATGCGTTTTTTCTCTCGACTCTCCGTTCCCTTGCGTTCTACTCGCAATTCTTTGTCGGTAGAACTCGAAAGTAGGAGATTCTACCGTGAGTAGAGCCCAAAATTTTGTGAAAATCCTCTTGATTTTTCAAAATCGCCGTGGTATAATCGTATTGTAAGGTGTGAAAACGCATTTTTTTGCTCTTATTCAGAGTGAAAAAATCGTCAGTAGAAGGAATCTACCGCAATATTTTGTCGTCTCTACTTTTTCGAGAGAACGAGAATGTAACGAAAGGAGAACAAAAGTTTACATGGATGATGCAGAGAACCTCCGCGAGATCATCGGGCGAAACATCGCGGGACTTCGCACGGGAGCAAAGGTGACACAGCTCGAGCTTGCCGAGATGCTCAACTACTCCGATAAGGCGATCTCTAAGTGGGAGCGCGGAGAGTCCATTCCCGATCTGGTCGTGATGAAACGGCTCGCCGACATTTTCGGCGTCAGCGTGGATTATTTTTTGAAGGAAGAGCACGACGCGGGAGATTATAAAAAGGAGCCCGTCCCCGCCGTACTGCGCCGCAACCGCACGCTCGTCACGTTGCTTGCCGTTTCCCTCGTGTGGCTGATCGCGACCTTCCTTTTCGTCGTTATCAATCTGGCGGCGCCCGTAAGCGTGTTCCCGACGTGGTTGCTTTACGTGTATTCCGTCCCCGTGAGTTTTCTTCTTCTTTTGATCTTCAATTCGGTCTGGGGCAATCCGAAGCGTAACTATCTGATCATTTCCGCATTTGCGTGGACGCTTCTCGCCGCGGTGTATCTGTCGGTACTCACCCTCGTTTCTCTCGATATTTGGCTCGTCTTCATGCTCGGCATCCCCGCACAGATCATTATCGTCCTTTGGTCGGGACTGACCGTCAGAAAAAAATAAGCCAAGCTTGCCTTGTTTTTGCTATGTACCTGTGAGAGTTAGTGGCTTGGTTCTCTCGCGGGTACCGTTTCGCATTTTTTATCTGCTTTTGAAGCGTTCAGAAAACAAAGAGGGAACCGCGGGTCGGGTGTCCGCGATCCTCTCGGAAGGGGTTCTTATGGCAATGTTTCCGCCTCCGCCGCCCGCGCCACCGCAGGACGGCATACCGAAGCCGAAAAAGCTATCCGAGGTGCCGCTCTATCTTTGGCGGCGCGCCAAGGGCTTTTTCTCCCGTTTGTTTTACATCATCTCCCTCGTGTGGGAGGCGGCGCCCGCCGTTTTGCTCCTTTTGATGGCGTTGTGTGTTGCCGACGGTCTTTTGCCGATCGCGGGGGCATATATTTCCCGTGCGCTCCTGAACGAGATCGCCGCACGCATCGGCATCACGGCGACGGATGCCGTGTGGGAGACGTTCCGCCCGATCATCTTTCTTTTCTTCCTTGAATTTATTTACCTTTTCTTGAAGAAGGTATTCACTCAGCTCAATCGCACGGTGACCGCGATCGCGGGAGAGCTTGTCACCAATCATATCCGCCTAAAGATCATCGGCAAGGCAAAGGAGGTGGATCTCTCCTCCTTCGACCGCCCCGAATTTTACGAAAAGCTCGAGAACGCGAACAGGGAAGCGGGCGTGCGCCCGATCGGAATCCTCTCCGCGACCTTCTCGGTCATCAGCTCCTGCCTCAGTGCGATCTCCTTCATCGTGGTGCTGGCGACGCTCAGCCCGATCGCACCGTTGGTGATCCTTCTCGCGTCGGTGCCCGGGGCGGTCATCACCTGCCTTTACCGCAATCGGAATTTCCGCTATCTGCGCCGCCATTCGAAGGAGCGGCGACAGATGAATTATTACTCGAGCATCCTCGTCAACAAGGATCTTGCCAAAGAGGTCAAGATCCTCGATCTCGGCGACACCTTCACCGAAAAATACCGCTCGGTATTCGCGCGGTATTACGCGGGTCTGAAACGGCTGATCTATAAGGAAGGCATCTCCGAGATGCTGGTCGGGCTCCTGTCGGTCGCGGTGCATTGCCTGCTCTTCTTCTACGTGGCGTATCACGTCGTGCGTGGGGAGGGACAGATCGGCGACTATACCCTCTATACGGGAGCTCTCAGCTCCATCGCGGGGTATGTGACGACGCTCGTCTCCTCTACGGCGAAGATCTACGAGGGTACTCTGTTTATCGACAACATGCTCGACTTCATGAAGGAGGAGCCGCAGATCGTCGCGAGCGAAAAGACGCCCGCACTTCCCGCGGCGGGAGTCCCGCACACGCTGGAGCTCTCGCACGTCTCCTTCCGTTACCCCGGCTCCGATCGCGATGTGCTGACCGACGTCAATCTCACGCTTCGCTCGGGAGAGCACGCCGTGCTCGTCGGATTGAACGGCGCGGGAAAGACCACGCTTGTGAAGCTCGTCACGCGGCTTTACGACCCGACCGAGGGCGTGATCTTGCTCGACGGCAAGGACATCCGCTCCTATGACGTCAAGGCGTATCACGATCTCTTCGGTATCATTTTCCAAGATTTCGGCAAGTATGCGGAGAGTGCGAAGGAGAATATCCGTTTCGGCGATGCCTGCTTTCCCACCGACGACGGGCGGATCCGTGCCGCCGCCGAGGCGAGCGATGCGGACTCCTTTATCGAAAAGCTGCCAGAGGGGTACGATACCCCCCTGACGCGCATGTTTGAGGAGGGGGGCATCGAGCTTTCGGGCGGACAGTGGCAAAAGCTGTCGATCGCCCGCGCCTTCTATAAGAAGGGGGACATCCTCATCCTCGACGAACCGACGGCGTCTCTCGACCCGCTCGCGGAGCAGGCGGTCTTCCGCCGCTTCGAGGAGCTTTCAAAGGGGAAGATCGCGATCTACGTATCGCACCGTCTGTCCTCTGCCGTCAGCGCGAGCAAGATCGTGCTTCTCGACGGCGGCAGGGTCGCGGAGAGCGGGACGCATGAGGAGCTCATGCACCTCGGGGGCAAATACGCGACGCTCTTCTCGGTACAGGCGGAGCGCTACGGCGTCGGCGGCGATGCCGCAAAGTACGCGAGCCGATATTTCGAGGAGCTCGAGGATACCCTGTCGGAAGAAGAGTGAAAAACTCGGAATTTCGGTAGAAATCAAAGATTTTGTCGATGATAAGAAAAAATCTCTCCCCTCGGAGAAGCACCCTTTGCGGGATGCTCTTCCGAAGGGAGAGATTTTTCATGATAGGAGGTTTATGCCCGTCGGGAGCCTTTCATACTACGCGGCGTTGTAGGAATCGTTCGTTTTCACTTCGTTGAAATTCGCACCGTAAAGCTCGTAGAAGATCTTGCAGACCATGGACTTTACCTGTTCCGCGGCAAGGGGAGAGGTCAGCTTCGCTTCGGCGACCGCCTCCGTAAGGGTGTTCGCGTTACTGTCCTTCGAGAGAAGGGAGAGATAGGTCTGCCATCCGAGGTTCGGCGTTTCCGCTTCCGCAAAGAAGAGCTCCAGTGCGGCGAGCTTTCCGCTGACGCGGGACTGCGCGGCGAACGGGGTGCGGACGATCTCGTCACAGAGCAGATACGACAGGTTGTTGACGTTTTCCGAAAGCCCGAAGCGGCGGGCGGTCTCGGCGACGATCGCATTGACGGCTTCTTCGGTGATGCCGTCCTTCGGGAGGGCGTAGATCTCTGCCTCCGCGGCGGCGCGGAAGGCGCTGTCGATCAGGTCGAGAAGGGCATTTTGCATTGACGTATACAGAAGCGTGGTATAGGTGTCCTCCGTGACCTGCCCCTTCATCAGGCGCAGGGTCAGGAATTCACATGCCGCGGCATGGAATTCGACAAGCTCCGCGCTCCTCGCATCGCCGTAGCGGTAGGCACCGAGATAGTTTCCGAAGGCGTGCGCCATGGAAAGATAATCGGTGACCTTTTCCTCCGCGGTCAGATAGAGCAGGGGGGAGTCGTAAGAATCGAGATAGAAAACTTCGTTGCCCGCAGCCCGTTTCCCGTCTGCTGTGGCAATGTCGTAGAGCGAATATTGAAGCATAAAGTTGTAAGCTTCGGAGAGCATCCCGCCCTTGTCGCCGTAGAGGGAGGACAGGCGGTTGATCGTCTTATAGATCTTTTGCGCTTGGATCGTGCTGTTTTCCCGCGCGAGGAAGATCTCGTCGTACAGAACGCGATAGACCGAGACGGCATTCTGCGCCACGGCGGAGAACAGGGCGTCCGCCTCCTTTTGCGTGTAGGAATAGCCCGCGTCGCGGTAGGCGATCTCCGCATAGGAGGATGCGCCGAGCGCGTCGGCGATCTCGCGGCGGAGGGCGACGAGCTCAAGATAAAGCTCCTTTTCCCGCGCGAGCTTTGCCGTGCGATAAAGGGTGGTACAGACGGCTTTCGCCGCGAGGAATTCCGTCGTATCTTCGCCGAGGCGTTCGCGACAGCGCGCGATCAGACGTTCCGCGGTGTCGGTCTCCCCCTCGTAGGTGATCGTTACGTTGGCTTCGGAGAGAAGAAGGTATTCGTTCTCCTTCTTCACCTCGCGCACCATGGCATCCACCGCCTCGTCGGTGTAGCTTTCTCCGTCGGCGTAGCCCGAGAGGTCCTCGGAAAAGCATTCCGCGGCGAGTCGGTCGGCATGAGGAGAACGGGCGGCGGCGACGCAAAGCGTCTCGATGCGTCGGATCAGCAGGGGGCGCGCCTCCGAAAGGCGTGCGTATTCCGCGAGCACGGTCGCGTCGGTATCTCCGCTCTCGACCTTCCACGCGAGGTAGGCGCTCATCGTGATCGCCTCGGAATAGGCGTTCGCAAGCTCCTTGACCTTCGCCACCTGCGCATCCTCCGAGAGAGAATTCTCGGTCAATGCCGCCGCGGCGTCCGTGACGGCAAAAAGAAGCGCGTCGATGTCGGGCGCGCGGTAGGAGATGTCGGAGAGCTTCATAGCGCGTCGGTCCTCATAGAGCTTGAAGGGGGGGACGTAGATCTTGGACTCGTCCGAAATGGGGTCCTCCACGGGATCCGACTTGTTGTCTCCGTCCTTCGGGTCTTCCTCCGTCGGCGCGCAGGATACCGTAAAAAGAAGGACGGAAGAGAAGAGGAAAATGACGAGAAATAAAGAAAACAAATGTTTCACGGGTACACCTCACAGGTAGGGGATCGTGTTTCTGCTTTTATCCTATTGTACCGCAAAAAAATGTGCCTTCCGTGTTGTAGGCATAAATCTTTTATAAATCTTTTGTGAAAAAATTATAAATAGCCGTGCCCGCTCGCATGTTTTATAACTCCGCCCTTTTCGACGTCGGAATGATCGCGCGACCGTCCCGAAATGAAAAAGAAAGAAGCGGAGCGCCCCGCCGTCGGAGGTGCTCCGCTTCTTATAAAATGCAACGTGAAGGTTTCGGGATGTCCGTACACCCTCGTTTTTATTTTCCGAGTCCCGCGGCACCGATGATGCCCGCGTCGTTTTTCAGCGTGGCGATCACGATGCGCGTTTTGTGCGGGTTGTTGCGGGTGTACTGGTCGCGTGCGACCTTCGCGATCAGGGGAACGGTGAGGTTCTCCTTCTCGTTGCAGATGCCGCCGCCGATGGAAAGCACTTCGGGCTGGAAGATGTTGATCATGTTCGTGATGCCCTCGGCAAGGTAGAAGATATAGTCGTCCACGATCTTCTTTGCGTGAGAATCACCGCGCTTCATGGCGTCAAACGCCGTGCGCGCCGAGACGTGCCCTTCGGCTTCCGCACAGTCGAAGAGGAGGGAAGGGATCCCCTTGAGCTTCAGCTCGGTCATTGCTTCACGGGTCATTTCGGTGAGCGCGGTAGCGGAGGAATACGCCTCCCAGCATCCGCGTCTGCCGCAGGAGCACTGTCTGCCGCCCGCCACGATGACCGTGTGCCCGAGCTCGGCGCCCGCGCAGTTGACGCCGCCGTCATAGATCTTTCCGTCGATGATGACGCCGCCGCCGACACCCGTGCCGAGCGTGACCATCAGAGAATTCTTCGTTCCCTTTGCCGCGCCGACCAGCGCCTCGGCGAGTGCCGCCGCGTTCGCGTCGTTGGCGATCAGCACCTCTCTGACGGGGAGATACTGCTTGAAGATCTTCGCAATGGGGAAGTTCAGGAAGGGAAGGTTGTTCGCGTATTCGACGACACCGCTGACCGCGTTTGCCGTGCCGGGGGTCGCGATGCCGACGTAGGCAATGTCCTCGACCGTGAGCCCGTGTTTTTTGATCAGCTCGTCGGCGAGCGCCGCCATGTCGCGCACGATCTCCTCGCCGTCCCGCTCGGGACGCGTGGGCACCGATCCTTTCTCGAGAATATGAAGCGCATCGTCGCAAAGTCCGATGGCAATGTTGGTACCGCCGAGATCTACACCGATTGTATACATAGCTTTCTCTCTTTCCGAAAGGCACCTGTGCCTGTAATGATAAGGATATTATACCGCGAAAGGAAGGTTTTGTCAAGACGAAAACGCGTTTTTATAAAAAGCTTTAATTATAAAGTAGATTAGAGAAGGTTTTCCCGCCTTCTGCGGTTTTCCGAAAAAAAGTACGGGTTATTCGAATTTCGCGCGGATCAGATGGCAGTAGCGGTAGCCCCCTTCTTCATAGGTCCCGAATTCTCCCGACACCGTGATCTCGGTGCCGACGGAGGGATAGTCGTCGGGGTAGCGCGGGGCGCCGTCAAGGACGAATTCGAGCCCCTGCGAGCAGCACGCGGTCGCATCCTCAATCACACAGGCAAAGTACGGAATGCCCGTGTCGGGGGAGCGGTAGACCGAAAAACGTCCGCGCATACGCACGGTCTTACCAAGGTAGCTCTCCGTGTTTTCGAGCATGTTATACACCTCGGAATAGACCATGGTGCCGCTGAGCCGCGTGAGGTCGACGTCGACACTTTTTGCACTCGAAGAATTCTCGTATTGGCACGAGATCAGAACGAATAAAAGCGAAAATGCAAGGATAATGGAAACAATTCTTTTCATTTTTATGCAACTCCTCGGATTTTTCCTATCAAAGTTAAGAGAATGAATGCGGCGATCTGAACGACAACGATGGTGGAACCGACGGGCGTCCCCGCAAGGATCGAGACGAGGATCCCGAGGGCGGCGCACACCGCCGACAGCACCGCCGAAAAGAGCGTGACGCCGAAGAACGTGCGGAATACCCGCATGGCGGAGATCGCGGGGAAGAGGATGAGGGCGGAGATCAGAAGCGAGCCGACAAGATTCATCGCGAGCACGATCACGACGGCGACGGTGACGGAGATCAGGAGATTGTAGAGCCCCGCGCGCACGCCCGTCGCTCTCGCGAAGGCTTCGTCGAAGGTCACGGCGAAGATCTTGTGATAAAAAAGGATCCACGTGAGGATGACCGCCGCCGAGAAACCGACGGAGAGGTAGACGTCCGTTTTCGAAAGCGTCAGAATGGAGGTGGAGCCGAAGAGCGTCCCGCACACGTCCCCCGACAGGTTGGAGGAGGTCGAGAACAGGTTCATGAGCAGGTATCCGACGGCGAGAGAGCCGACGGAGATCATGGCGACCGCCGCGTCTCCCTTGATCTTTGCGTTCTGTCCCGTGCGCAGAAGAAGGATGGCGCAAAGCACGGTCAGCGCCATGACGAGGGGCATTTCGTTTGTGACGCGGAGGACCGCCGCCACCGCCATCGCACCGAAGGCTACGTGGGAGAGCCCGTCTCCGATGAAGGAGAAACGCTTCAAGACGAGCGTGACACCGAGTAGGGAGGACGAGACGGCGATCAGCACCCCGACGATCAGCGCGTAGCGGACGAAGGGGTATTCGAAATAGAGGGCGAGCGGTTCGAACATTTCACGCATTTTCTTCACCTCCAAGCTCGGCAAAGAGCCGCCCGACGGGGGTGTCGAGATACTCTCGGACGGTACCGTAAAACACGGTCTTCCCGATATGAAGAATGTGCTTTGCGTAGTGCAATGCGCCGCGGACATCATGCGTGATCATGAGAACGGCAATGCCGTCCTTGTCGCACAGCTCCCTTGTTAGGGTGTAAAGCTCTGCCGTGACCCTCGGGTCAAGTCCCGTCGTCGGCTCGTCGAGCAGGAGCATTTTTCTCGTCGCGGTGAGCGCGCGGGCGAGAAGAACGCGCTGCTTCTGCCCGCCCGACAGCTCGCGGAAGGGGCGGGCGGCGAGGTCGTCGATGCGTAGCCTCTGCATGGCGGCTTCGGCAAGCGCCTTTTCTTTTTTATTGTAAAAGGGACGGATGCCGCTCATCGCCGTACAGCCCGAGCGCACGATCTCGCGCACGGAGGCGGGAAAATCCCTTTGGACGGGGGTCTGTTGGGGTAGATAGCCGATCTCGTTTTTACACAGCCCGTCTCCGAGAAGGATCTCGCCGCCGACGGGTGCTTGCAGACCGAGGAGGGTGCGGACGAGGGTGCTTTTTCCCGCGCCGTTTTCTCCGACGACGGCGAGCAGATCCCCGACACCGACCGTAAAATTCAGGGGAGGGGTGAGAGGCTTTCCTTCATATCCGACGGCGAGGTCTTTGCAGGCAAGAAGTGACATTTTCTTCCCTCCTTACCGAAGCGCCGCGGTCAGGGCGTCAAGATTCTTTTCCATGACGGAAAGGTAGGTCACGCCGCCGTCCGCATCCGCGCGCGTCGTGCTCTGCATGGAATCGAAGGACAGGACGCCTTGATTTTTCGTCTTCGTATTGGCAATGACGGTGCCCGCGAGCTTTCCGTCGGAGCCCTCGAGCGTCAGGACGTAGGAGAGCCCCCATTCGTCCGCCCGCTTGGCAAGCCTTGCGACGGTCTCGAAGCTCGCCTCGGTCTCCGCGGAGCAACCCGAGAAGGCGGCGTCGTAGGTCAGCCCGTAATCATCGACGAGATAGCGGAAGGGGAAGCGGTCGGCGAAGAGAAGCGCCTTCTTCGTTCCCGCCGTCACCGCCTCGGCATATCGGTCGTCAAGTCGGGTGAGGGCGTCCGTATACTCCGCGAGATTCTTTTCGTAGACGGTCTTCGCGGCGGGGTCGACCTCGGACAGCTCCCGTCCGATCTCGCGACAGGCGAGCTTCGCGAGGCGGAGGGAGAGCCAGACGTGCTCGGCCTTTTCCTCCTCGTCGTGGTCGTGCTCATGGTCGTGTTCCTCTTCGCCGACGGGTGTTTCCTCCTTCACCTCGTCACCGAGACGGTCGAGGAGCCGCAGGACGCGGACGGGCGTGCCGTCGGGACGGAGGGGCAGATCGTCGAGCCAGCGGTCGGACTCCCCTCCGATCGCGAGGAGAAGATCGCAGTTCGTCAGAGTGATCAGATCTTTCGCGGTCGGTTGATAATTGTGCAGGTCGACACCGCTGTCGAGTAGGAGCGTCAGATCGATGCGGTCGGCTTCTTCTCCGATCAGGGTCTTCGTCCAGTCGTAAAGGGGAAAGATCGTCGCGACGACCGAGAGTTCTTTTTCCTCCGTACGGTCCTTGTCCGTACCGTCACAGCCCGAGAGGGCAAGGAGGGAAAACAGAAGGCAAAATGCCGTCAATAGGGCAAAAATTCTTTTCATTTTCGGGGTTCCTCCGGATGTTTTTTGTCAAAAGAGCGCAGAAAAAACAAGGGGCTCGGCAGAATGCCGAAAGAGCCTGCCGAACGGCAGACTACTCCCCTTGTTTTTTTGGTCTTTTTAATCCGAAAGCTTTACCCCGAAAGCGACGGGTGTGAAGAGCCTAATGCGTGCCTCGCGAAGGCGTCTGAACAGACGGAGAAGGCATTTTGCCCCTCCCGCCGCTCCGAGGACGAGCGCAAAGCAGAGAAGAAGACGGAGAAGCTCCTCACACTGTCCGATCTGCCGACAGACGGCGCAGTCCTCGCCCGGGCAGTCGTGCTCGGCGGCGACGGCGACATATGCGACGGAGAAGATCAGAGCAAGGAGCAAAAGAAACGCGAGGATCCGACGGAGCGTATGCGTCTTTGCGGACATGTGAGATCCCTCCTTTCGTCTGTCGATCGGGTGTTTTTCTTTATTGTAGCACGGCGCGGCGGGTTTGTCAAGCCCGCTTTCGAGATTCGGGTCTCTCCGACGTTCGGGCCCCGCTCTTCGCAGGCGGCACCGCGCCTTCGGGACACACTCGCGCAGACGCTCGGGGGCGCACGTGTGCTTTAACAGAAAACGCGGGGCTTTTGTTAATAAAAAATTAACATTCAATTTTTGCGAGCCTATTGAAAAATACACAAGAATGGTATACAATAAGGAATGTCAAAAAAAGAACGCGAAATATCGCGCAAATTTAGGATAAAAGGAAGGAATCACCGTGAAAAGATTCGTATATGCCGACAACGCGGCGACCACCCCCGTCAGCCGCGAGGTGGCGGAGGCGATGGCGCCCTGTTTCGAGACCGTATGGGGGAACCCGTCGAGCCTTCATCAGAAGGGAAGAGAAGCGAAGGTCGTCCTCGACGACGCCCGTCTTCGTATCGCGAACGTGTTTCACTGCACGCCGAAGGAGATCTTCTTCACCTCCTGCGGAAGTGAGTCGGACAACTGGGCGATCAAGGGTGCCGCGCACCGCATGAAAAAGAAGGGAAGAGACGAGATCGTCACCACGGCGATCGAGCACCACGCCGTCCTTCACACCTGCGAGGCGCTTGAACGCGAGGGCTTCAAGGTCAACTATGTCGGGGTGGATCAAGACGGCATCGTGAAGATGGACGAGCTTCGCGCCGCCGTGACCGAAAAGACCGCAATTGTCGCGGTCATGTATGCAAACAACGAGATCGGAACGATCGAGCCGATTCGCGAAATTTGTGACATTGCACACGCAAAAGGCGCACTTATGTTTACAGATGCGGTGCAAGCTGTCGGAAATCTCGAGATCGACCTCTCGAAATTGCCCGTGGATATGCTCTCACTTTCCGGTCATAAAATCCACGCGCCGAAGGGCATCGGAATGCTCTTTATCCGCAAGGGCGTCGTGATCGACAACCTCATCGACGGCGGCGGACAGGAGAGGGGAAAGCGCGGGGGAACCGAGAATCTTCCTTATATCGTCGGTCTTGCCAAGGCGCTTGAGGTCGCCGAGGAAAAGATGGCGGACAACGCGCGCGTCACGAGACTGCGCGACCGTCTGATCGACGGACTGACGAAGATCCCGCACTCGCGACTTCACGGTCACAGAACCGAGCGACTTCCCGGCAATGTGAACGTCGGCTTTGAATGCGTGGAAGGGGAGAGTATGCTTCTGTGGCTCGACCTCGCGGGTATCTGCGTTTCGACGGGCTCCGCCTGCTCCTCCGACTCGCTTGAGCCGTCGCACGTGCTCATCGCGATCGGTATCCCGCACGAGAAGGCGCACGGCTCCCTGCGTATCTCCATTTCGCACGAGACGACCGACGAGGATGTCGACTATATTCTCGAGACGGTGCCGCCCATCGTTGAAAAGCTGCGCAACATGAGCCCCCTGTGGGAAGATCTCCAAAAGAAAGAACACAACGCCTGACCCGGCGGACAAACAGACCGAACGGGTCGCAAACAGGCTGAATATTTTATAGGAAGAAAAGAGGAAACAGAGATGCAATACAGTGAAAAGGTAATGGATCACTTCACCCACCCGCGCAATGTCGGCGAGATCGAGGATGCCTCGGGCGTCGGCACCGTCGGAAACGCCAAGTGCGGCGATATTATGAAGATGTATCTGAAGATCGACGATAACGACGTGATCACCGACTGCAAGTTCAAGACCTTCGGTTGCGGTGCCGCGATCGCCACCTCTTCGATGGCGACCGAGCTCATCAAGGGTCACACCGTCTCGGAGGCGCTCCGGCTGACAAACAAGGCGGTCGTCGAGGCGCTCGACGGTCTGCCCCCCATCAAGGTGCACTGCTCCGTCCTTGCGGAGGAGGCGGTGAAGGCGGCGCTTGCCGACTACTATCATAAGATCGGAAGACCCGTCGATTTTGAGACGGAGAGCGCAGCCGATCACGACGAAAAGTAAATCGCGCCCGCCCATCCGACAGGATCCGACAAGATAAGAACAAGGAAAAAAGCAACCTCCCGCACCGCCTCCGAAAGGATGCGTCGCGGGAGGTTGCTTTTTGTCATGAGGGGAGGGAAGAGTGCGCGGCGATCGACTTTTCCCGCTCCGCAAAGGAAGGGCGCAGAACCTCGGCGGCACATCTCGCCTTTTTCCGAAGAGGGGGGAGGTCGCATAAGCGGTAAGCTTTGCCTCTTCCCGAAGGGGCAGAGGAGCAACGCTACGGTAGCTCTCTCCGTTTTCGCAAAAGCGGAGGGGGCACGAAACGGTAGGCTTTGCCCGGTTCGCCGGATGCGGAGGAGGTCATATAGCGGTAAGCTTTGCTTTTTTTCAAAGGGGCAGAGGAGCGCGTGCCGCGACAGATTTCATCCGATTTCGGCAAGCCGAAAACGAGAAAAAGGGCGTCCGATCCTTCCCGTTTCGGAGGGGAAACGGCGCGTTTTTTCCCGCTTTCGTCCCTTTTCGAGGGGCGCGGAGAATGGAAAAAACATGGAAAAAATCTCGTATTTTCGAAAGAATACGGTCTTTTTTCTTTCATGTTCGGTTGTTCGATACGTAGAAAAAACAAGCCGATTTTTGTGCATCTTGCACAATGCATTATAAAATCTCGGAATTTTCGCCCGAATTTTCAAAAGGTAAAAGAAATTTACTGAAATTACGCTTATATTTATAATATATATAGTAAATCACGCTTACTTATGAATGATCTTGCCAAAAACGGAACATGCATTCTTGTAAAGAAAAGTTATCAATTTGGAAAAACAAGGTTTTTTCTTCGGCGCGCGTGGTTTTTTTCTCTTGAAATTCTGTTTTTTTGCTTTCTTGACTTTTAATTTTTTATATGCTATAATAAGAAGCGCAATCCGAAGGTTCGGACGATGCCGTCATTCGATTTTCCCGCCCGCGGGCGAGGTAGTCGGATGACAGTATCGCCGAAGGTGTCCGCCCTCGGCGGAACGCGGAGCAAAGAAATTTTCGGGAGGACCCATGGTATGAGAAAACATCTGTTTCGGAGGGTGATGTGCCTGTTGCTTTCCGTGACGATTCTCTTCGGCGTGCTCGCTGTGCCCGCCTTCGCCGAAAGGCTGAAGGACGAGTCCGTACATACGAGCCTCGATGAGATGCAATCTTTCCTTAACGCGTCGTCTTACGCGGCGTACAAGGAACGGTACAAGGATGCTGTCGGCAGCGGACTTTCCCGCATCGACATTGATGTCGTTCGGGCGTTGAAGACGGGCGAAATCAAGCCTGGCGAGGCGTATGCCGGTGTAGTCACGAAGGACTCCGTCTGCTACGACGAGGCATTCAGCGAGGCGAACCGCGCGCTTTGGGAGACATTCGGCGACAACTGGGAGAACACCGTTTACCTTCCCGCAAGCGGAACGGCGGAATGGGAGTTCACGATCCCGGACGGTGCCGAGGGACTCTACTATATCGCGTTTGAATATTACACCTGCGATACCGCGGACAGCAGCATCAGCTCGATCGAGCGCAAGCTGTACATCGACGGAGAGATCCCCTTCTCGGAGGCGAGCTACCTCACCTTCCCGAAGGCATGGCGCTATAACTATGTGTCCGACCCCGTGGTCAGCGACACGACGGAGCCCGACGATTACCGCGTCACCTATGAGCTGCGCAACCGCGGCGACGACCTCGCCGACAACGGATATTTCAAGATCGTCACCGAGATCAAAAACGGGAAGAAGACGGTCACCGAGTACCGCATCGCGCAGGACATCAACGGCAACTCCATGTCGCCCGAGATGGTGCAGAATCCGCAGTGGGGAACCTACTACTGCCAGGATTCGACGGGTTACTATAATGAATATTTCGCTTTCCACTTCCAGAACGCCACGCACACCATCCGTCTGGAAGCGCAGCGTGAGCCGATGATCCTGAAGTCCATCTCGCTCATCCCCGTGGGGACCTCCGAGCGCAAGATCGGCAGCTATGAGGAAGTCCGTGCCGAATACGTCAAGCGCGGCTACACCTCTCCCGAAAACGGGAAGATCACCGTGATCCAGGCAGAGTTCCCCGATCTCGTCTCCGACAACTCGGTGACGGCGGGCAACAACAACTCTTCCTCCGCGACCTATCCCTCCGCCTCACAGGCACAGCTCTTCAACGTTGTCGGTAAGAACAGCTACAACGCCATCGGGCAGTGGGCGGCATATAATTTCCAAGTCACCGAATCGGGTCTTTACACCATCAGTATGCGCTATTTGCAGAGCGCTCTCCAAGGTATGTACATCTGCCGTGCGATCAAGTTTTACGGCGGACACACGGGTGCCGAGGGCGAGGGCGTCGCGGACGGCGTGTACGGACTTTCCGACGGTACGCCGGAGGTTCCGTTCACCGAAGCGTATAATACACAGTTCGATTACAGCAAGGAATGGCAGTCGGATTATATCTCCGACGGTTCCGGAGATGCCTTCCAATTTTATTTTAAGGCGGGAACCACCTATACCCTTTATCTCGAGTGCTCGCTCGGCTCTCTGAAGGAGCTCATTCAGCGCGTCGAGGTCTCGATGGATAAGGTGAACAACTGCTACCTTCGTATCCTTCAGCTCACGGGTGCAGACCCGGACGAGTACAGAAGCTACAGCTTCGACAAGATCATGCCCGAGGTGCTGATCGAGCTACTCGATCAAGCGATCGAGCTGACCGCCGTTTCGAATGCATTCGAAGAGCTTTGCGGTACGAAGGGCTCACATGTCGCGACGCTCGATACCGTTGCGATTCTGCTCGACCGTATGGGCAGAGACGAGGGCACCGAGATTGCCGCGAACATGTCGAACCTGAAATCCTATCTCGGTACGCTCGGTACCTGGATCAACAACTCGAAGAAATCCACGCTCGTCCTCGACGAGATCGAGATCCATCCCGCAAGCGACGGGCAAAAGGAGCTTCCGAGGGCGAATGCGGGATTCTTCTCCGCCTTCTGGTTTGAGATCAAGTCCTTCTTCGGCTCCTTCTTCACCGATTACGACGCCATGGGTCTGACGACCCGCCCGACCGCGGATACGAAGACCGTCGAGGTCTGGCTCGCCACCGGTCGTGACCAGTCGCAGATCTGGCGTACCATGATCGACGCGAGCGACGGATATACCGAGGCGACGGGAACCGCCGTCACCTTGAAGCTGGTTACGGGCGGTACGCTTCTTCCTTCCATCCTGGCGGGGAAGGGCCCCGACGTCTATCTCGGACTCGATTCCGCGAGCGTGATCAACTACGCGATCCGTGACGCCGTTGTCGGCGTGAGCGGAAACGACGGCCACCTGACCGACGCGCAAAACGAGATCTTCCGCAACGTATATTATACTTATAAGGATGCAAACGGACAGCACACCACCGTGACCTCGCCGATCGCGGGCAGGGAATCGGAGCTTTCCTTCACCACCGAGAGCTTTGTCGAGGCGGTCAAGGAGTATGACTTCGAGACGAAGGACGGCAAATTCGTGAAAGCCGCACTCGATACCATCCGCCTGCTCGGCGTGACCTACGGTATTCCGCAGACGATGTCCTTTGCCATGATGTTCTACCGCACCGACGTTCTCGCAAGACTCGGGGAAGAGGTTCCCGAGACATGGCCGCAGGTGCTCGCGCTTCTGCCCGTGCTCCAGGCGAACAACATGTCCATCGGTATCTCCTACGTTTCGGCGATCGACTTCCTTCTTTATCAGATGGGCGGTAACATGTGGCGCTATACCGACAACGAACAGTATGCGGGTGCGCGCATCGGTCTCAATACCGATATTGCCCTGACGGCATTTGACTACGTCTGCCGTCTTTACAGTGACTACTCCTTCCCGGTCAACTACGACGGTGCGAACCGTTTCCGTACCGGTGAAATGCCCATCATCGTCGGCGACTACGCGGGTATCTACAACCAGCTCGTCGTATACGCGACGGAAATTGACGGTCTGTGGGAATTCGGCTCTCTTCCCGGCTGGGTGAGAGACGACGGCGAGTTCAACTACGACTCCCTTGCGGGTGTCGGCGCGACGGTCATGCTTCACGGCTGCCAGAACATGCTCGAGGCATGGCAGTTCATGCAGTGGCAGACGAGCGGTAAGGTGCAGGCAGATTACGGTAACCGTATGGTCGCCCTGATCGGTCCCTCCGCAAAGTATGAGTCCGCCAACGTCACGGCGCTGAACGACCTCTCCTGGACCGCAAAAGAAAAGACGGCGATCGCGGATCAGATGAAGCATCTGTCCTCCATCGTCAACTACCCCGGCTCCTACATCATCAGCCGCTACACGAAGTTCGCCTTCCTCGATACCGTCAACAACGGTGCGGATGCGGTCGATGCCATGAACGAATACATTGACGCCATCAACGCCGAGCTGAAGAGAAAGAGAAAGGAATTTGACCTTCCGACCCTCGACACCGACGTGGACGAATCCGAGCTGCCGGGCGCGTAAGACCTGACGAGATTAACAATTAAGGAGAAAAAACAGATGTCACAGACTAAGGCAGAGAAGACCCGCCCGGTGCAGCGCTCCGAAATGTCGAAGTGGCAATGGACCTGGAAGGAGATCAAGAGAAATAAGACCGCGTACTTCATGCTCGCGCCCTTCTTTCTTCTCTTCATCATCTTTACCGTCCTGCCCGTCCTTCTTTCCATCCTGCTCAGCTTTACCGACTTCAACATGTTGCAATTCCCGCACTGGATGGGACTTGAAAACTATACGCGACTGTTCCTCGAAGACGAGATCTTCCTTTTGGCTTGCAAGAACACCTTGATCTTCGCGTGCATCACGGGACCCGTATCCTACCTTCTGTCCCTTTTGATCGCGTGGTTTATCAATGAGCTTCCCCCCAAGATCCGCGCCGTGGTTACGCTGGTCTTCTATGCGCCCTCCATCTCGGGTCAGGTGTACCTGATCTGGAAAACGCTCTTCTCGTCCGACTCTTACGGATGGGTCAACGCGACCTTGATGGACCTCGGCATTATATCCTCCCCTATTCTTTGGTTTGAAAACGCCGATTATGTCATGCCCCTTTGTATCGTGGTCGCCCTTTGGACCTCGCTCGGTACGGCGTTCCTTTCCTTCATCGCGGGCTTCCAGACAATCGACCGTTCTCTTTACGAGGCGGCGGCGGTCGACGGTGTCAAGAACCGTTGGCAGGAGCTTTGGTACATCACCCTGCCGACCATGCGTCCGCAGATGATGTTCGGTGCCGTCCTCGCGATCACGAACTCCTTCGGCTTCGGCGGCGTCGTTACCGCGCTCTGCGGCTTCCCGTCGGTCGACTATGCGGCACATACGATCATGCACCATCTCGACGACTACGGCGGACAACGATACGAGATCGGTTACGCATCGGCGATCGCCGTGATCCTCTTCATCATCATGTTCTCCTGTAACATCGTGATCAAGAAGGCGCTTTCAAAGGTAGGTGAGTAGTATGTCGAAAAAGTTAAGAACCCGCGGTCACCGCGTCGTACTCAACCGTTCCGCAGGGGGCGATACCGGCATTACCATCGTACTTACCATCTTCGGTATCTTCATGTTTTTGCCGATGTATTACGTCGTGATCCAGGCGCTCAAGCCGCTCGACGAGCTCTTTATGTTCCCCCCGCGCTTCTACGTCATTCACCCGACGTTTGATAACTTCAAGGACCTCTTCACGCTGATGAGCGATTCTTGGGTGCCCTTCTCCCGCTACATATTCAACACCGTGTTCATCACGATCTGCGGAACGCTCGGCAACCTAATCTTCGCCTCGATGGCGGCATACTCTCTCGCGAAGCTCCGCTTCCCGGGCAGAAACGCCATCTTCCAGGTCATCGTCATGTCCCTGATGTTCCACTCCACCGTCAACCAGGTGACGCACTTCATCATTCTGTCTTCCTTCGGATGGATCGACTCCTATCTTTCGGTCATCGTACCTTCGATGGCGACGACGATGGGTCTTTACCTCATGAAGCAGTTTATGGAGACCTCGGTTCCCGACACCGTTCTGGAATCGGCACGTCTCGACGGCGCGAGTGAATTCCGCACTTATCTGACCATCGCGATGCCGATGGTCAAGCCCGCGTGGCTGACGCTGATCATCGAGTGCTTCAAGAACCTTTGGAACTCGGGCGCTTCGATCTACATCCACTCGGAGGAGCTCAAGACGTTCAACTACGCGATCAGCCAGATCCTTGCGGGCGGTATCGCCCGTTCGGGCGCCGGCGCCGCCGCTACCGTCGTTATGATGCTCGTTCCCATTCTCGTCTTCGTTCTGAACCAGAGTCAGATCATCGAGACGATGGGTTCTTCGGGTATGAAAGATTAAAAGGAGGGAAGAGCTTTGAAAAAGAAGTGTATGCGCGTCGCGATATTCGTCGTGCTCTTTACCGTTCTCTTCGGAACGCTGACCTCCTCCGCCTTCAGCTCGTATGATACGTACACCTATTCGATCGACGGTGACCCGATGCAGTCGCCCGCCGCGTATTCGGCGAGCCAGCTCATCGACTCTCCCTCGATGGGACTTCTGAGTGCCGAGGGACTCCGTCAGGCAGATGTGAAGTATGACGGCGGAAGACCGTATCTTCAGATCGGTTCGGACCCCGAAAACAGACAGTATCTGAACCCTGCCGATGTCACGACCGATAAGGACGGCAATCGGTACATCAAGGCGAGCTACCGCCTTCTCGGTGCGTCGGACATCGTGACCGACGAAGAGGGAAGCGTGTATATCGCCGACACGGGCGGAAAGAAAAACGACAGCACCTACGCGGGTAGAATCGTCGTTCTCAACAAATATTATCAGGTCACAAAGGTGCTGACCGATTACGTGGACGAGAACGGTGCCACTCAGATTTTCAATGAGCCCGCGGGTGTTTACGTTACCGACCCGACCATTACCGCAGACGGTCAAAGCTATATCTACGTATGCGACACGAAGAATTCCCGTATCGTCGTCTTCGACAGGGAATACAACTACGTGCGCACCATCGGCACGCCTTCGACGGCGTTGCTCAGCGATTTGACCTTCCAGCCCTCTGCCGTCGCAGTCGATAAGTACGGAAGAATTTTCGTCCTGTCGAAGAACTGCGAGGAAGGCGTTATTGTCCTTTCGAGCGAGGGTGACTTCACGGGCTTCATCGGCGCGCAGAAGGTCGTTTACAGTGTCCTTCAGATCATCTGGCGTCACTTTCAGACAAAGGAACAGCTTGCCCAGCAGGCGCTGACGCTCCCCGCCGTGTATAACAATCTGACGGTGGACGACGACGGCTTCGTCTACGTGACGAACAACAAGATCGACTCGGCAAAGCAGATCGCGGCGATCAAGTCGAAGAACGCGGACTACTCTCCCGTCAAGAAGCTGAACTCCGCGGGCGACGAGATCATGAAGCGGAACGGCTTCTTCGATCCGGGCGGAGAGGTCGCGGTCAGCTCGGTCAGCGGTACTCCCTCGAGTATCATCGACGTGGCGATCGGTCCGGAGGGCTCGTGGTCTCTTCTCGAAGAGAGCAAATCCACCACACTGAAAAAGCGTTCCCGTATCTTCACCTATGACCAGAACGGCAACCTGCTCTTCGCCTTCGGCGATAAGGGTGACCAGCTCGGCAACGGTGAAAACTACATCGGATTTACCTATCAGGAGGTAGACGGCGTTACTTATCTGCTCCTGCTCGACAAATCTGCGGAGGACGACTATAAGATCACGGTCTTCACGCCGACCGATTACTGCGACACCATCATGAAGGCGCTCCGCAATCAGAACGAGCACAACTATTCCGCCTCCATCACCTATTGGGAGGACGTTCTGAAGCGAAACAACAACTTCGACCTCGCGTATATCGGTATCGGTAAGGCGCTCTTCAACCAGGGCAAATACGAGGAAGCGAAGGAAATGCTCGCGAACGCGTATGAGACAACCTACTATTCGCGTGCCTTCTCCGAGATCCGCAAGGAGATCGTCGGACGCTGGCTCGTGCCCCTTCTGATCCTCATCATCGCGCTTTTCGTCCTGCTTGTCAAATTCCTCGCGTGGGCGAAGAAGAAGAACAAGGCGGTCTCCCTCAAGGTCGGAAAGAAGACCTACGGGGAAGAGCTGCTCTACCTCTTCCATCTGAATCTCCACCCGTTCGACGGCTTCTGGGATCTGAAACACGAGAAGCGCGGCTCGGTTCGCGCCGCGACGACGATCCTCGTTGCCACGATCCTCGCGTTCTTCTATCAGTCTGTCGGACGCGGCTATGTCTTCAACCCGAAGGGTGAGTACAGCACCATCTTCGTACAGATCATCGCAGTGACGGTTCCCGTGCTTCTTTGGTGCGTGGCGAACTGGTGTCTGACAACGCTGTTCGACGGTGAGGGCTCCTTCAAGGACATTTACGTTGCCACCTGCTACTCGCTCTCCCCGCTCCCCTTCATGCTGATTCTCTCCACGATCCTCTCGAACGTGCTGACGACCTCGGAGGGATCGATCGTGAACCTGCTTGTTACGGTTGCATACGTGTGGGTCGCTCTGCTTCTCTTCTTCGGTATGCTCGTGACGCACGACTACTCTCTCGGAAAGAACTTCCTCATCACCATTTTCACCATCGTTGCGATGGCGGTGATCATGTTCGTTGCTATCCTGTTCTCCAGCTTGGTGATCAAGATGGTAACCTTCGTGATCTCCATCGTGACGGAAATCGGAAACCGCGTATAGGATAGAAAGGAGGATAAAACATGAAACTCAAGAGAATTTTATCGTTTGTCATGGCGTCGCTGATGACCCTGACATGCATCTTTGCTATCCTTCCGATGAAGGCTTCCGCGGCATATTCCGAAAGCACGGTGGGCAGTACCACCCTCCCGACGGATACGGTGAAGGCGATCGTCGAAGCAGCCTACAAGTACGAATACAAGACAGCGGAGGAGATGCTCGCCTACGAGGAGTCGAAGGATTACCTTGACAAGGCGATTTATCGCGACGCCGACGGGGCGCCCTTCTACTCGCTCTATGTCAACCGCTACACCGGTGTGATCTACTACAAGAACGAGAAGAGCGGTCAGATCCTGACGAGCAATCCGACGGACGTCTATTCGGTCACAAGGAATAAGAATGACAACAACAATACGGCGAATCAGCTTTACAGTCAGCTGATCATCGCGTATACGGAGATCGCTACCTCGTCCTCCCGTGAGTACAACAGCACGCGCGATGCCGCGCTCCGTGGACAGATCTCGGTCAGCGCGATCAAGGACGGACTCCGCGTCAATTACATTCTCGGCAATACCGCGAACCGTTACCTGCTTCCCGGTATGATCAAGGCAGAATCCTTCGAGGATAAGATTCTGATCCCCCTCATCGAGCGGTATGAGGAAATGCTCGAGGACTATTGCCGTGAGGCGTATCCCGATGCCGACTTCACCTTCCTTGACGGATACACGCTGAAGTCGGGAACCGAGCTTGAGATCCGCACGAACGGTTATATCGATACCGAATCGGCACTCATGGACTATCTCGCCGACACACAGCGGTTTTACAAAGATGATGTAAGTGCGAAGAAGATTGTCGGTGCGCTGAACACCGCGATCCGCTCCCTCATGAACCAGGAGAAGGGCTACTCGCTACAGAATCCGAAAGACTATCTCAATCGCTTGGAAGCCGATGAGACCGACAGCATTGCTCAGGCAATGCTTGAGAAAATGTATAAGGACTACCCCATTACCAAAGAAGGGTATGCGATCTACATTTTCAACCCGAAGGCAACCTCGGGTACCCGTGCCACCTATGCGAGAACCATCACGTCCTACTGCCCGACTTACAGCTTTGCCGAAATGTACGCGGACGAACGTGAGATCGGCTATGTTGCCGAGACTGAGCAGAACGCGGTCTTCCGTGTGGCGCTCGAGTATACCTTCGCAGAGGACGGCTCTCTGCTTGTCCGTCTGCCGGCGAACTCCGTCACCTATGACTCGACGCTCTATCACGTCACCTCGATCTCCTCTCTTCCGTACTTCGGCGCGGGAGATATGGACGGGAAGGACGGCTACATCTTCTATCCCGACGGAAGCGGAACGATCGTCGACTTCTCGGACTTCTACAATGATACGAAGAAGAGCTCGATCTCCATGACCTCCTCGATCTACGGACAGGATTTCGCGTATTCCAAGGTGAGCGGTCAGCACCGCGAGCAGATCACGCTTCCCGTCTACGGTATGGTCGGTGAGGTGGGACGCGGTGCCTCTCTCTCCCTCCTTGCGGGGGATGAAAGAGAAACCGTGAAAAGCGGCTTCTTCGCCGTCATCGAGGAAGGTATGTCGATGACGAACCTTTCCTTCCGCAGCGGCGGCTCCGAGCACAAGTACGCGACCGTATACCCCGAATTTATGCCCTATCCCGCGGATGAGTACGACCTTTCCAAGACGATCTCGGTCGGTGCGAGCGGAACGTACTCCATGGTGGCGGATACGCAGTACACCGGTTCCTTCGTCATACGGTATCGGATGCTTGCCGACGATTCCGTGATCGGCGCGAGAGCACTTGAAGGGGACAGTGAGACCTACTATCCCGCGACCTACGTCGGTATGGCGGCATATTACAGAAATCTTCTTCGTGAGAGCGGCGTGCTCACCGCACTGACCGCAGACACGGATGACATTCCTCTTTACGTCGAGACGTTCGGTGCGATGCAGATCCAGGACAAATTCCTGTCCTTCCCGATCACAAGGAACATCGCTTTGACCTCCTTCAACGACGTGATCGCGATGTACGGCGACTTCTCGCAGGCGGGCATCAAAAACGTCAACTTCAAGCTCACGGGCTACATGAACGGCGGTATGGAATATACCTATCCCGTGAAGATCCGCTGGGAGCGCGCGGTCGGCGGTGAGGACGGCTTCAAAAACCTGATAAAACAGGCGGCGACCGTTTCGTCGCAGGAGGGCTCGCACTTCGGCGTCTATCCCGATTTCGACTTCCAGTACATTAACGAAACGGCGCTCTTCGACGGCGTTTCTCTCGGACGGCATGTCTCCCGCATGGTGGATAACCGTTACGCCTCCAAGCAGATTTACAACGCGATCGCGGGAGAATTCGAATCCTTCTTCAACATGGTCGTGTCGCCCGACGCGCTCGATTCTCTGTATGACAGTTTTGCGAAGAATTACGGAAAATACGGGACAAAGAGCCTGTCGATCTCGACACTCGGCTCCGATTTGAACTCCGACTTCAACGAGGACGTCCTGACCACGAGAGAAGAGGCACGCGCCCGCGTCGAAGCGGTGCTCACCCGTATGAAGGAGGAGGGCGGCTACGAGATCATGACAAGCGTCGGCAATTCGTATGTTTTGAAATATGCGAAGCACCTGACCGAGGTCGCGACCGACTCGAGCCACTTCCGCTACTCCTCTTACGCGGTGCCCTTCCTCGGAATGGTTCTGCACGGCTCGATCAGCTACACGGGTACGCCCCTTAACTATTCGGGCAGTCCCGAGTACGATCTGCTCCGTTCGGTGGAGAGCGGCGCTTACCCCTCGTACATCCTCTGCTACGAGAACACCTCGCATCTGAAGGAAGACGAGAACCTCAACAAGTATTACGGCGTGGATTACACCACATGGTTTGACTCGGTGAAATCGACGTACACGATGCTGAATGAAAAGCTTCGCGATCTTCAGACCTTCTACATCACGGATCACAGGACGCTGATCGCGGAGCGTATCATCGACACAAAGGAGCAGGCAGAGAACCTCGCGACGCTTGAGAACGAAGCGATCGAGCAGCTCGACCGTCAGATCGCCGTGGCGATCGACCTCGCGTTCGATGAAATGCGCGAGAACCCTGCGAATGCGGGACGCGGCATTCACCTCACGGTGGACCGTGACGCAACGCTTGCCACGATCGCAAAGCAGGTCGGTCTGACCGATGCTTCTTCTCTCGGGGAAGAGCTGATTGCCCGTATCGATTCGGTGATCGCAAAGTATACGGAGAAATACGGTAACTATTCCGACAATCCGTACGATCTGTCCTTTACGCTCGCGGCGTATGATAGCGCGTATAAGTATCTGACCGACTCGGTTGCGACCGCATCCGCCGATGAGTACGAATTCACCGATTACACCTGCGACAACAACAATGTCATTCTTGTGACCTATTCCGACGGAACCCGCGAGGTCCACTTCCTCCTGAATTACAACGTATATCCCGTAAATGTCAGAATGGAAGACGGAACGATCCACACACTTGCAAAATACGGATTCGAGAGAATCGGATAAGGAGGGAAAGCCATGGATAAACAGTTAAGAATTCCGAAGCGTCATGCTTCCTTGGAAAAGAGAAAAGCCCGCGCGGGTTATCTCTTTGTCGCACCCTTCCTTATCGGTGTCCTTTTGATCTATCTTCCGATCCTGCTCGACTCGATTTGGTTCAGCTTCAATAATGTCAAACCTCAATACGACCCCGAGCTCAATCGCAATGTCATTGTACTGATCCCGCAGGGCTTTAAGTTCTACGTGGAGGCATTCACGACCGACCCGCAGTTTGTCACCAAGCTGCTCTCGGGTATTCAGCAGCTCGTCTTCGAGGTTCCCGCCATCATTATTTTCTCTCTGTTCATCGCGGTGGTGCTGAACCAGAAGATGCTCGGCAGAGCGGCGTTCCGTGCGATCTTCTTCATTCCCGTTATCATTTCCACGGGTCTGATGGAGTCCATCAACGCAAGCGACTTAATGTCGGGTGCGGCGGAAGGCGGCATCGACGACGGCTCGGGCGGCAGCGGTGCATCGCAGATCATCTCTGCGCTGGACGTTGAGCTGCTCTTCGAGAACATGAAGGTCGGCGGCGATCTCGTCAAGTATGTCGTCAGCCTCGTCAACAACGTGTACAACATCATCAACTATTCCGGCGTACAGATGCTGATCTTCCTTGCGGGACTTCAGTCGATCTCGCCCGCCATCTATGAGGCGAGCCAGATCGAGGGTGCGACGGCATGGGAGACCTTCTGGAAGATCACCTTCCCGATGATCTCGCCGATGATCCTCGTCAATACCGTATATACCATTATTGACTCCTTCACGAAGAAGAGCAATGTGACCATGTCGTATATTTCCGGCATCTACAGCGGTAACGAATCCCAGGCGACCGCCATGTCGTGGATCTACTTCCTCGTGGTTATTCTGATTATCGCTATCGTAGCGGGTATCGCGTCCACATTCATCTTCTACCAGCGAAGAGATTAGGAGGATAAACGATGGATACGAAAACCGTAGTTACCAAAGAAACAAAGAACCGCATTCGCGTGGAGTATGAGGGAAAGCTTACCTTCGGCGAACGCTTGAAAAAGAAGCTCACGACCTCCAACACATGGAAAAAGGTACTGCTCAACATCTTCCGCTTCGTTCTGATGCTCGGTGTCTCCTACGTCATCCTCTATCCCTTCTTTGCGAGGATCGCAGGTTCCTTCATGACGAAGGAGGACGTCGTTGACCCCACCGTGTCGCTGATTCCGAAGCACTTCACGCTTGAGATCTACCACTACCTGATCGTGGAGAATCACTATTTCCAGGCACTTCTGAACACGACGGTTCTGTCTCTGCTTTGCGCACTGATTCAGACCTTCATTGCCTGCCTCATCGGCTACGGACTTGCAAAGTTCAAGTTCAAGGGAAATAAGGCGGTCATGCTCGCCGTCGTTCTGACGATGATCATCCCGCACAGAACGTTGAAGCTCGCACTTCTTCAGCACTTCGTCTTCTTCGACATCGGAAAGGTGCTCTCGTGGGACTATCCCGGTCTCATCGAGCTGATCACCGGAAGTCCGCTGTCTCTCGAGAACAGCTATTGGCCGCTCGTGATCCTTTCGATCTGCGGACTGGCATTCAAGAACGGTCTTTACATCTACATGATGCGGCAGTTCTTCAAGGGTGTTCCCGACGAGCTCGAAGAGTCGGCGTATGTGGACGGCTCCGGTGTGTTCCGCACCTTCTTCCAGATCATTCTTCCGCTTTCGATTCCGATGATGATCACCATCTTCCTCTTCGCCTTCTCGTGGCAGTGGACGGATGAGTTCTACACGACGCTGTTCTTCATCGATGACCGAAACAAGATTTATTTGATGCCCGACGTATATACGGCTCCGCCCCCGTCACTGGAAACCACCTACGGCGGTCAGAGTCTCTATTACAGTGTCATCAGTAACACCGCAGGTATGATGATCATCGCTCCCCTTGTCATTGTGTACCTCTTCTGTCAGAGATACCTTGTACAGGGAATCGAGAGATCCGGACTTGTCGGATAACTTCAAACCGGAAACTCGCCGCAAACGGTGCTTCGGCATCGCTTGCGGCGAGTTTTTTGGCGTTGGGGAGAGGGGAAATAAGAATGATGAATGATGAATTGCGAATTGCGATGGCGGAGGAGTAGGTGCGGGGGATGAGCGGATTGCAACGACGATTTTTTTCTTATATTTTGCGTGCGTGCGCTTTGCTCGGCCGGTTTGCGGGGATGTTTTTTGTCAAAACAACCAAAAAAGGCGGATGATTTTTTAACAATGGGGGTATTTTGCTTAATATATGTAAAAATACACGGAGGGTATGACAAATTGTAATATAAAAAACTATTGACAAGAGAGAAAAGAATCGGTATAATAGGAACAACTTTTTTCAAAGAAGTCAAAAAATCAAAAGAAATGAGGAGAAAACAATGAAAAAGGTCAGACGATTCTTATCCGCTATGGTTGCCGTTGCGCTTCTTGCGACAGCGGTACTCACACTCGCTTCCTGCGGCTCGGACGCAAAGCTCGGCTTTAAGGACGGCACCTTCAAGATCGGTGCGACGGGTCCCTTGACGGGCGATACTTCGGCATACGGCATCTCGGTACGCAACGGTGCCATGATCGCGATCGACGAGATCAACGCGGCGGGCGGCATCGACGGCATTCTTTTCTCTTTTGATATGAAGGATGATGTGTCCGAGGCACAGAAAGCCGCAAACGGATACGAGGCTCTTTATGAGAACGGGATGCAGGCATCCATCGGTGCCGTGACCTCGGGTGCGTGCAAGAGCTTTGCCAATGCTGCACAGGAGGACGGCGTGTTCGTCCTGACGCCTTCGGCTTCGGCGGCAGAGGTCATCGATACGGGCGATATGATCTTCCGCGTCTGCTTCGGCGACCCGCAGCAGGGAAGCATCGCTGCGAACAAGTTAACGGAGGTCTATCAAAAGATCGGTGTGATTTACGACACGAGCGATACCTACTCGTCCGGTATTTTTGAAGCATTCGATGCGGAGATGACGAAGCTTGGCAAGACGTATGTAAAGACCTCCTTCAATAAGGAGAACAGCACGAACTTCTCGGCGCAGATTACCAACCTGAAGGGGGAGGGATGCGACGTCCTTTTCCTTCCTATCTATTATACACAGGCGGGGCTCATTGCGAAGGAAGCGGCGAAGCAGGGGTATAACGTCCCGATCTTCGGCTGCGACGGACTCGATACCATCGAGAGCCAGCTCGACGCCTCGGTCACCGCAGAGATCAGCTATTGCACTCCCTTCGACGTGAAGAGCACCGACCCCGCGGTCGAAAAATTCGTCAAGGCATATACCGAGAGATTCGGGAAGGCGCCCGACCAGTTTGCCGCCGACGGCTACGATGCCGTGATGATTATTTACGAGGCAATGAAGTCGGCGGGCGTGAAGAATGTCGGCATTTCGGCAAAGGAGCTCGGCACGATTCTGAAAGACACGCTCACGGGCGGCAGCTTCACCTACTCGGGCGTCACGGGTAACAACATGACATGGACGAAGGAAGGCTCCTGCGAGAAAGATCCGCAGATTGTCAAGGTGGAACACTGATATCCTTCGGAAAAACGAAGAAAGAATGACAACGAATGAATATATTGATTAACGGTTTATGCCTCGGCGGCGTGTATGCTTTGATCGCGCTCGGGTATACCATGGTGTACGGCATTGCGAAAATGCTGAACTTTGCGCACGGCGACATCATCATGGTAGGGGCTTACGCTCTTCTCTCGGGCATGGCGCTGACGGGCATGGTGATCCCTGCCTGTATTCTGGCGGCGGTGCTTTGCACCCTGCTCGGAATTCTGACCGAGCGGGTCGCCTATCGCCCGTTGCGCGGGGCATCCCCCCTCGCGGTGCTGATCACCGCCATCGGAGTCAGCTACCTTCTTCAAAGCATCGCACAGCTGATCTACGGCACGGGCTCCAAGCCGATTACCGTCGGCAATTTCGGCACGGTGAAGCTTTTCTCTGCCGATGTTCCGATCTCCTCGCTTCTGACCCTCGGGCTCTGCCTGCTTATCATGGCGGCGCTGACGCTCTTTATCAATAAGACAAAACTCGGACGCGCCATGCTCGCCGTCTCGGAGGACAGGGGCGCCGCGGAGCTTATGGGTATCGACGCAAACTCTATCATTTCGCTGACCTTCGCCATCGGCTCTCTCCTTGCGGCGTTCGCGGGCATCTTCTATCTCATGAAGATCCCGAGCATCACGCCGACCCTCGGCTCCATGCCGGGCATCAAGGCGTTTACCGCCGCGGTCATCGGGGGCATCGGCTCGATCCCCGGGGCGATGATCGGAGGCATCCTGCTCGGCGTGATCGAGGAGGTGTGTAACAGCATTCCCGCCGTCTCCTCCTATACGACGGCGATCGAATTCGGCATCCTCGTCCTGATCCTGCTCGTCAAGCCGAACGGTCTGCTCGGTAAGCAGAGAAAGGAAAAGGTATGAGATGAAGACCTTCCGTTTTTCTCTGAAAAAATACAGAAACTATCTGATCGCCGCCGCCCTGCTTCTGATCTTCCTTGTTCTTGACCTTCTCGGGGTGCTTAAACGAACGGATGCGAACCTTCTGACGCAGATCGCGATCTCGATGATCCTCGCCGTGTCGCTGAACCTCGTGGTGGGCTTCCTCGGGGAGCTTTCCCTCGGACATGCGGGCTTTATGTGCGTCGGCGCGTACATCGGCGGATATGCCGCCGTGGCGCTCCGCGGCACGATCGGGTCGGCTGTCGTCGTCCTTCTTCTTTCGACCGTGATCGGCGGTCTCGCCGCCGCGCTCGCGGGCTTTATCATCGGCGTGCCGACCCTCAGACTCAAGGGGGACTACCTCGCGATTGTCACGCTCGCCTTCGGCGAGATCGTGCGCACGGTGTTTTGCAACCAAGCGGCGTTCGGCGGCGCGCTCGGACTCGATACCTCCTCCGTCAAATTCGGAACGAAGCTCTATATCCCCGCACTTCTTCTCGTGCTTCTGACCCTCTTCGTGGTGCAGAACCTCATGGATTCCAAGCACGGCAGAGCCATTAAAGCGATCCGCGACAGCGAGATCGCCGCCCGTACCTCGGGCATCGCCGTCACGAAATATAAGCTGACGGTCTTCGTCATTGCCGCGTTCTTCGCGGGCATCGCGGGTGTCGTGTATGCACATCAGACCGCGCCCGTGGACTACGGCTACTTCTCCTTCAATACGTCGATCGACATTCTCGTTATGGTCGTGCTCGGCGGCATGGGGAACATTACGGGTACCCTGCTTTCCGCCGCCGCCCTGACCTTTATCGATGTGAAGCTGACGACGGCTCTCTCTCTCGACGCCGCCGTCCGAAATCTGATCTACGCGCTGATTCTGATCCTGCTCGTCGTCTGGAACAACGCGCCCGCGCTTCGCCGCGTGAGAGAAAAGTATAATCTCGGCGTGCTTTGGGCAAGACTTTCAAGACGCCTTTTCCCGAAAAAGGCGGAGGAAGACAGCGAGAGCGCCGCGTGGGATAAGATCCCGACGAAAATTCCGATGGACGCGATCCTGTCAACCGATATGCAGTCGGAGCGTGCCTTCACGCCCGACAAGTCCGAAAGGGAGGGAAAAGGAGGTGAGCCCCGTGAGTGAGCTTATTCTCGAAACCCGCGATCTCGGCATTTCCTTCGGAGGTCTGAAGGCGGTGCAGGGGGTCAACCTCGGCATCAAAAAGGGCGAGATCTACGGACTCATCGGACCGAACGGGGCGGGGAAGACCACTGTCTTCAACCTGCTCGCGGGCGTCTACCGTCCGACGACGGGGCGCTTCTTTCTCGACGGGGAGGAGCTGACGGGCAAGAGCCCGATCGAGATCAACCGCCGCGGCATTGCCCGCACCTTCCAGAATATTCGCCTGTTCTCCAATATGTCGGTGATCTCCAACGTCATGACGGGGCTCGGCAACAGCGCGGAATGCACCGTCTTCGAGAGCATTTTCCGTCTCCCGCGCCATAGACGCGCGGAGGAAAAGATCCACGACGAAGCGAGAGACATCCTCCGCGTGTTCGGACTCGACGAGGAGCGGCATACGCTCTCCTCGGGGCTTCCCTACGGAAAGCAGAGAAAGCTCGAGATCGCCCGCGCCGTCGCGACGCATCCGAAGCTTCTGCTTCTCGACGAGCCCGCCGCGGGCATGAACCCGCAGGAGACGGCGGAGCTTCAGGAAACGGTGCGCTTCATCCGCGACCGCTTCGACCTTACCGTTCTTTTGATCGAGCACGATATGAGCTTCGTCTCGGGACTTTGCGACCGATTGACCGTCCTGAACTTCGGCGAGATCCTCGCCGAGGGAGAGACGGCGACCGTCCTCCGCGATCCCGAAGTCGTGCGCGCCTACCTCGGCGCGTAGAAAGGAGATCCCATGGCATTACTTGAAGTTTGTGACCTGTCGGTGAGCTACGGCTTGATCAAAGCCGTGAAGGGCATCTCCTTTTCCGTCGAACAAGGGGAGATCGTCTCCCTCATCGGCGCCAACGGCGCGGGGAAGACCACCGTCATGCACGCGCTCGCGGGACTGCTCCCGAAGGCGGGAGGCAGGGTGACGATGGACGGGCGCGACATCACCGCGACGCCCGCGCATACCCTCGTTTCCTACGGGATGGCGCAGGTGCCCGAGGGACGCCGCATCTTCGGCGAGCAGACGGTGCTTGAAAATCTGAAGCTCGGCTACTACTCCGTGAAGGGGAGCCGCCGCGAGATGGAGGAGCGCCTCGAGGAAATGTATACGCATTTTCCGATCTTAAAGGACCGCAGAAATCAGATCGCGGGTACCCTCTCGGGGGGAGAACAGCAGATGCTCGCCATGAGTCGCGCGCTGATGTCGGCGCCGAAGCTTCTGCTCCTCGACGAGCCGAGCATGGGACTTTCACCACTTTACGTCTCGGGCGTCTTCGATATGATCGAGGAGGTGAACCGACGGGGGACGACCGTCCTGCTCGTGGAGCAGAACGCGAAAAAGGCGCTCTCGGTCTCCGACCGTGCCTACGTTCTCGAGATCGGCGAGATCGTCCGAGAGGGAAGCGGCGACGCGCTTTTGCACGATGAAGCGGTCATGCGCGCCTACCTCGGCGGATAAAATGCAGGCGGAATGAATCAAAAATTGCAAGAAAATGCAGGTTTTGTTGCATTTCGAAAGACATTATGATGAATAACCGAAAATTATGAATTTTTATAGAGAAAATATTCAGAAACCACTTGACATTTTATGATGCAAGTGCTACAATAAAAAGCAAGTTAAAAAATTGCGCATTTTTTGAATTTGTTTTGCCGCTTTCACGCGGCGAAGCGAATGCCGTCGGGAAAGGTATACTTTTCCCGGCAGACCACGTACCTCAAATATACACGGTGTGACCGTCTGTATATAAAATTATTTTAGGAGGAAATCACAATGAAAAAGAAACTCAAATCCTTTCTGTTGATGGCTGTGTCGTTGATGCTTGTTGCAGCTATGCTCGTCGGATGCCACCCCACGGACTCCGGCGATACGCTGAAGCAGGCTGAATACAACACCACCACGGCGGTGATGCCCAGCAACTGGAACCAGCTCACCTATGCCGACAACAACGACGTCCAGATCATGAACTACATCGTTTCGTCCTTCTTTGAGTATGACTACAAGTTCCAGGATGACAAGAAGTACAACGATGACGGTTCGATCAATAAGGCGGGTATCGTTCCCGGTGCATACACCACCAACTTCTCCGCGGCAACGAAACTTGAGGACGTAACCTCTTCCGTCGATGCGAAGTGGGGTTATACCGAAGATCAGAAGACCGCGGGCGGCTATGCATGGAAGATCACCTTCCGTGACGATCTGAAGTGGGATGACGGCACGGCGATCACGGCGGCTGACTTCGTTTACTCCATGCAGCAGCAGCTGGATCCTACGTTCATGAACTTCAGAGCAAACACGTACTACGATACGCTCAAGATCAAGAACTCCAAGATCTACTTCTTCCAGAATCAGGAAGGAACCTACGAGGCGGTTGGAAGCCAAGGCTATGCAAGCAATGCCGATGCTATTGCGGCAGGCGAGGTTATTTATATCAATGTTTATGATTTTTGGGGTGCGGAAGGTTATGTCGATTCCGACGGAAACGCATGTCCTCAGTGGGTTGCCTATACCGACGAGACCGTGTACGATACCGCCGAGGCATGGGCTGCCGGTAAAGCCGAAGATGCTTTCAGCGGCAAAGATTTATGGAAAGCTTACGGTGCTTACCTTGAGGTCGGGGCCGACTACGCATCTTGCGCGGCAGTGTATGTACTGAACGCCATCCGCAATGTGGACTGGGATGCTGTCGGTATGTACTCCATCGATAGCGAAAATGCCGTCGTCGTCTGCATGGATAAGGCGTACAAATTCCTCAATGAGGACGGTTCTCTCTCCTACCTCGCGGCATACTATATGGCGAGCCTTCCTCTCGTTCACCGGACGAAGTATGAGGCTGCGAAGATCGCGCCCGCAAACGGTGCAACGCTTTGGACCTCGAGATATAACTCTTCTCTTGAAACCACCGCAAGCTGGGGTCCCTACAAGCTCGCCGAGTTTGAGGCCGGCTCTCACTACAGACTCGTGAAGAACGAGAACTGGTACGGCTGGAACATGGAGGAGTATAAGAACCAATACAACATCACCGCGATCAACTGCCGCAAGGTTGCGGAATCCGCCACCAGATGGATGGGCTTCTTGAACGGTGACTACGATGACGCTTCCCTCGGTACCGAGAACGCGGCAGATTATATCGACTCCAAGTACGTCTACTTTACCTCCACCGATACCGGTACCTATGGTATGCAGCTTTACAGCAACCTCAGTGTTCTCAAGAACAGTGAGAACAATAACGGTATTCTTGCTATTCCGGAGTTCAGACAGGCGTTCAATCTGGCGCTCAACAGAAGCGACATCGTTGAGAAGATCTGGCCCGGCACGGCAATTCCTTGCTTCGGTCTTGTGAACTCTGCTTACTACTATGATATCGAAAACGCTCCGACCCTTGCGGACGGCGGTCAGTACCGTAACACCACGCAGGCGAAGGAGGGCATCCTCCGTGCCTACGGCTTCACGCAGGGCGCGGATGGCAAGTGGACCGCTGGCGATCTTAAGGATCTGGATCTTGAAGAGGCGTATGCGTCCCTGACCGGATACAATCCTACGCTTGCAAAAACGAGGATGCAGGAAGCGATCCAAGAACTCACCGCGAATGCCGAGACCTACGGATATGACGCAACCAAGGATATCACTCTCGTTTACGGTTCTTCCGTAGATAACGATAAGCAAAGATTCAGAGCCACCTATCTCCAGGAAATCCTTGACGGTCTTACCGAGGGCACCGATCTCGAGGGTAAGATCAAGGTTGTGTTTGATGCCTCTGCGGGCCAAGAGTGGTCAAACGCCTTCAGAACCGGTAAGACTCAGATCGGTTTCGGTTACGGCTTCAGCGGCAACGCCTTCAACCCCTTTGACATCGTCGGCGCGTTCGTCAACCCGGCTGACTCTCTGAACTACCATATGTACTGGGATACTTCTGCTATCGATCTGACGCTCACGATGCCCGCAGGCGATTACGAGGGCGCCGGTGAGACGATCACCATGAGTGTTCAGAACTGGTACTTCTGCCTGAACGGACTTGCCGAGAGCGAGGGCGCACCCAAGACCTACAACTGGGATGCAGGCTATGCTCCCGTTGAAGCAAGACTGATGATCCTCTCCGCTCTCGAAGAGCTGACCATCAAGGAGAGCCGCTCTGTCATGTTGATCTCATCGTCCGGCGGATCCTTCCTCGGTGCTAAGTTCTCTTATATCTCCGATGTCGAGAACGTGTTCATGGGCTTCGGCGGCATCAGATATATGGAAGTCAACTACACCGATGCCGAGTGGACTGAGTATGTAAAGGCGAACAACAACGACCTTACCGCAGAGTACAAGAAGTCCGAATAATTTTGTCGTGGGTGCTCTACACCCGGTCGGGATGATCCCGACCCGATGCTGAATCGGCGGTGAGCTTCCACTCACCGCCGATTTATCTGTAAAAGGACCGCCGCCGGACACGTCCGTGCCGCGGGTCCATGACTCTTGACATTGTTATATCGTGCGCAGCTGTTGCCCGGGAACCCGATGGTGTGCGCGGGGAATTGCGTGCTGCCGCACGTGTTCTGTGACTCGAAAGCTATGAATCGGGCAACAATAAAACAGAGGAGAAATACCCATGTATATGTTCAAATATGTTGTGAAACGTCTGGGGCTGATGCTTTTCACATTCATCATCATTTTTACGATGTGTTTTGTGCTGATCAAGCTTCTGCCCATCCCTACCAATGCTCTTCCGGGTCAGGACCCTGAGATCATCATGAAGACACTGGAGGGGCGCGGATGGATCACCAACATTCGAAAAGGGGACAACGGTACCTATGAGTATGACCGTGTTCCGATCATGTTGCAGTACGGGAACTATATAACGAGAGTGCTGACGCAAGGTGATTTCGGTATCGCCACCACTTACGCCGAATACCTCAACATGGATCTTCGGGAGGTGTTTCTCAGCCATCTTCCTCCCACGATGCTGATCAATATTTATTCCACCCTGATCGGAGTGCCGATCGGTCTTGCACTGGGTATCCTGGCTGCATTGAAAAAGAACAAATGGCAGGATCAGTTGATCAACGTCGTCATTATCTTGCTGATCTCGGTTCCTTCTATCGTATTGGCTCTTCTGATCCAATACGTATTCTGCTTCAAGCTCGGTTGGTTCCCACTTACCGTGTCGACCAGTAAAGAGTATTTCACGTGGACGGTATTCCGTTCCATGCTTCCGGCGGTGTTTGCCCTGTGCCTCGGTTCGATAGCAAGTTATGCACGCTATACGCGCGCGGAGCTTTCGGAGGTTCTGACCGGTGAATACATGCTGCTTGCAAGAACCAAGGGACTTACGAAGCGTCAGGCGATCTTCCGCCACGCATTGCGTAACTCCATGGTCGTTATTTTCCCGTCGATTCTGAGTGAATTTGTATCGGTTCTTTCCGGCTCGCTGATCATCGAGCAGATGTTCGGTATCAACGGTGTCGGCGGACTTTACCTGAACTCTATTACCTTCCAGGATTACGACTTTTTCATGCTGCTGTCGGGCTTCTATACTCTTGTCAGCCTGCTGGCAGGCATTGTGATTGATATCAGCTACGGATTTATCGACCCGAGAATCAGAATGGGGGCGAAATAAACATGGCGCAGAATAATATAAGCACGATTCCGAATATCCCTGCGGAAAAATTCAATTTTGCAACCGGTCGGGATCTTAAGCACGACAGCAAGTTCGACACCAAACCGGTCAGCTATTTTCAGGGAGCGTTCAGACGTTTCTGCAAGAACAAGGGCGCGGTCGTCGGTGGCATCGTGATCGCCTTCCTTGTGCTTTTCGCGATCATTGCCCCCTTCTTCACCGCCTTTACGCCTTCGTACTACGATATGGTGTATGCATACGTCACTCCCAAGTCTCATCTCTTTGCCGACAGCGGCATCGATTTTTGGGACGGCTGTAAGACGAAAAATACCAATTACCTCGGCTATATCAAGGATGTGGCGATCGCCGCGGAGACCGGCAGAGAGGTCATCAAGCACGGGGAATATACCGTGAGTGAGGACGGCTCGAGCTATACCTATCGCTACGATACCTACTATGGCGTCGGCTTCGGAAAATACAAGATTGTTTCTCAGGAAGAATTCGATAAGATTCAGGCGTATCAGAACGAAACGGGCAGACAGATCCTTTATCCCATCGTGAAAACGACGGACAGACCTACGCTTGAAAAGAATAAATACGATGCGAACATCTACTATAAGACAGAGGACCCGAGCGCATCGGTCATCCGTCCGAAGCTGGACTATCAGGGAAATATCATTCCTAACTATTGGAAATATGCGGAGGGCGAAGCGTCTTCTCTGATCCCCGAGTACAATTCTCTCAGGATCGAGGGAGAGAACGGGATCACGGAGAACGGCACGACCTACTACTACGCATACGGCAGAAGGATAGACGGCGGTATCGAGATCAGAGCCGAATACTACGAATATTACATTTATACGCATACTCAGGTAAAGAAGGACGGCATTACGGAGCCGTACTTCGTCTTCGGCACGACCGATACCGGTAAGGATATCTTTGCCTGCCTTGCCTACGGTGCAAGATTTTCGTTCATATTTGCCATCATCGTTGTGGCGGTCAACTTTATTGTCGGTGTGATCTGGGGCTCTGTTTCCGGATACTTCGGCGGAAGAATCGACCTCTTTATGGAGAGATTTTCCGACATTCTCGGCGCCGTCCCGACGATCATCGTGATAACCCTTCTGAAATATCACATGGGAACGTCGAGCCAGGTGCTGGTGCTGTTCATCGCGTTCTTTATGACGGGGTGGATAGGGATTGCGAGCCGAACGCGAATGCAGTTTTACCGCTTCAAAAATCAGGAGTACGTGCTTGCCGCAAGGACGCTCGGCGCAAGCAACCCGAGGATCATGTTCAAGCATATTTTTCCGAACGGTCTCGGTACCATAGTAACGAGCGTGGCGCTGGTAATCCCGTCTATGATCTATTCGGAGACAAACCTGTCTTACCTCGGAATCATCAACCTGGAGGCAGGAAACACCACCAGCGTCGGTACTTTGATTTCGGCGGGTCAGAAATCCATAACGGCAGGCGCGGCATACGTGGCGTTCTTCCCCTGTCTGTTTCTTGTTCTCCTGATGCTCAGCTTTAACCTGTTCGGTAACGGTCTGCGCGATGCGTTGAACCCGTCGCTCAGAGGCTCGGAGGATTGAGTATGAATAAAGAAATCAAATTGTCGGTCAATAATCTGAAGGTCAGCTTTCGTACGGATGCGGGAAAGGTGCAGGCGGTACGCGATATTTCGTTCGATCTGTACAAGGGAGAAACGCTTGCCATCGTCGGAGAATCCGGCTCGGGTAAGTCCGTTACGTCCAAGGCGATCATGGGAATTTCCGCGGTAAACTCTATTTATGAGGGCGGAGAAATTCTTTACGACGGACGGGATCTGTTGCGCATTCCCGAGGAGGAGATGCACAAGCTCCGCGGAGACAAGATCGCAATGATCTTCCAGGATCCGCTGTCCGCACTCAACCCCATCATGCGTGTCGGTAAGCAGATCACGGAGGCGATGCTTCTTAAAAACAAGGCAAACCGCAAGGAAGGTCGCGAAGCCTTCAACACGCTGCTTGCCACGTTGTTTGAGACGATAAAGGCCGCCGTTGCCGAAAACAACGACACGACCGTTTCCATACCGGAAGTCGAAAAGTATATCAAGACCTTTGACGACTTCAACATTCAGGCGATAAAGCTGGAGAACAGCTACAACGAGTCGCGCACGGCGGCGGAGGAAACGATCACGATCATCGAAGATTTTCTCTTCCTCATCGAAAAGAAGCAGAAGGTCAATGTGATCGCGACGCTGAATCGGATCAAAAATCACCTGAAACTGGTCAGCGATAAGTATTTTGTGGTAGGATACGAGGAAACGCTGAAGTCTTACAATTCGGCATTGTTTGCCGCAAGGTTGCGCGAGAGATCGAAGCTGACGGTCGCAGATATCGCAAAGAAGCTGTTTGAGGGGAAAGCATACAGGAATGAGGCATCCCCCGAGACCGTCGAGATCCTGAAGCAGATCAAGGCAATCGCCGAAGAGATGCTCGCACGTCCGAAGTACGACTTTTTCAGGATCGGCTATTATATTTATAAGAACCCCAACGAGGATCTTTCCCGGATGCCCGTCCTCGAGGCAAATGAAATGGCTTATAAGTACCTCACAGAGAACTTTATGGAGGCGTTCATCGCATACGAAAAGATCGCGGTGCAGTATTCGTTCAACAAAACTCTTGAAAACAAGAAAAAGGCGATCGAGGAGTTAAAGGCTGCGAAAGAGTTCTTCAAAGCAGGCAAGTTTACCGTCCAAGAGGCAACCACACTTGCAAAGGATCTGAACAAGAGCGTTCTCGCGGCGATCGACCCGTTGGCTGTGGTCAAAGACAACATTGCCTACACCTTCGGCGGGGCGCTTGACAGAGAGGTCGAAAAGTACTTCTTCTATCTGAAGAACAATCTCAAGGAGGAAGCCCGCTTTGCACGTCAGACGGCAAAGAGAGAGGCTATGCTCGCAAAGGGAAAGAAGGTCAACTGGAAGATCGTCCCGAAGTCCGTCGTGGAGCCGGAGGATCAGATCAATATCATCGTTTCGGTTCTGAATCACGTGATCGACAAGTTCGAGGCGGACGTTCAGAACGACGGCAATTTCGATCTTGACAAGAGATGCATTGAGATCATCGATTACCTCAAGGAGAAGGCTTCTCAGGTCGTTTATAAGCTCACGAAGCGGATCGCAAAGGAACGGGCGATCAAGCTCATGGATGAGGTCGGTATTCCCGAGGCAAGACTCCGTTTCAGACAGTATCCGTTCGAGTTCTCGGGCGGTATGCGTCAGCGTATCGTTATCGCGATCGCGCTTTCGGCGAACCCCGATATTCTGATATGCGATGAGCCGACCACCGCGCTCGACGTTACCATTCAGGCGCAGATCCTTGAGCTGATCAACCGTCTGAAGCACGAACGTGACCTTTCCATCATCTTCATCACGCACGACCTCGGCGTCGTTGCAAACATGGCGGACAGGATCGCCGTGATGTACGCCGGTAAGATCGTAGAGTACGGCACCGCCGAAGAGGTGTTCTACGATCCTCGGCATCCCTACACGTGGGCGTTGCTTTCCTCCATGCCGGATCTGGATACCAACGAGAAGTTGGATGCTATCCCCGGTACTCCTCCGAATATGATATATCCGCCGGTCGGAGATGCATTTGCGGAGAGAAACAAGTACGCGATGGAGATCGATTTCGAGATGCAGCCTCCTATGTTCGAGGTTTCTCCTACGCACTATGCCGCAACGTGGCTGCTTCACCCCGATGCCCCGAAGGTAGAGATCCCCAAGGTCATCACCGAGCGGATCAAACGAATGAAGGAAAGAGGAGGCAATTATGGAAAACAATAATGAAGTATTATTGAAGGTAGATCATCTTTGCCAGTATTTCCGGATGGGGCGCAAGGATCTCAAGGCGGTCGACGACGTCAGCTTTGAGATAAAAAAGGGCGAGGCGTTCGGTCTTGTCGGCGAGTCCGGTTGCGGTAAGACCACGACCGGTCGTTCGATCATCAAGCTGTATGACATTACCTCCGGTAATATATACTTTAAGGGGCAGAAGATCAGTGCGGGGACCCGCTCCTACAAGGATGCGATCGCAAAAGCCCGTTCCGATGCAAAAAAGAAGATCAAAGCGCTCCGCGAAGAAAAGAACACAAGCAGCGAGGAAAGAGCGGCGGAGATCGAAGTCGAGATCGAGAAGGTAAACACCGATCTTCGCTCCGTCATCGCCGAAAACCGCGCGAAGATCCGAGCGGCAAAGGTCGATTGCAAAGAGGTCGACAAGAAGTATTCGCAGTCCTGCGTCGAGGCGCTTTGCGCAGAATATGAGGAAAAACTCCGCGCGGCGGGAGACGACCACGCGGCGATCACGGCACTTGAAAAAGAGTACAGGCAGAAACGCCGCGTTGCGAAGAAAAGCAGGCTGATCACCGAGATCCAGATGATCTTCCAAGACCCGATTGCTTCGCTCGACCCTCGTATGACGGTTCGTGAGATCATTGCCGAGGGACTTGTTATCAACGGCATGACCGATAAGGAGCTGATCAATCAGAAGGTCTACGAGATCCTTGAGACCGTCGGTCTTGTCCGTGAGCACGCGGACCGTTATCCTCACGAGTTCTCGGGCGGTCAGCGTCAGCGTATCGGTATCGCGAGAGCGGTCATCATGCAGCCGGAAATGATCATTGCCGACGAGCCGATCTCGGCACTCGACGTATCCATTCAGGCGCAGGTCATCAATCTGCTGAACGATCTCCGCGAGAGCCTCGGGCTTACGATCCTGTTCATTGCGCACGATCTGTCTGTCGTCAAATACTTCTCGGACAGGATCGGCGTGATGTACTTCGGAAAAATGGTAGAGCTTGCAGATTCCGAGGAGCTGTTCCGTCACCCGCTTCACCCCTATACAAAGTCCCTGCTGTCAGCCATTCCGTTGCCCGATCCCGTGTATGAAAAACAGCGCACGAGGATCACTTACAATCCCTTGGCAGAGCACGATTATTCGGTCGATCAGCCCTCCTTCCGCGAGATCGCTCCCGGCCACTTCGTCTATTGCAACGACGCAGAGGAAGCAAAGTACAAAGAGGAGCTTAAATAACAGGATAGGCGGTTGAGCCATGAAAAAGGAAACCAAAGCTTTATTGTCAAAGTATATCATCTGCTTTGCGGTCGCGTCTTTGATCGCGGTTGCCGTCTTCTGGTCCAAGGGATTTTTCTCTCATACGGTTGCCGTGAATATTCAGATACTGGCTGACGGATTTTTCGTCTCCGGAATTCTCTTGACCTTGTTCGCGGGAATGATATTTATCAGCGGCGAGGGCGCGCTGATAGGAATAGGATTCGTTCTGCGAAACGTGTTCCTGTGGTTCATTCCCATGGGCAGGCAGAAGCACGAACTGTATAAGGATTACCGTGAGAGAAAACTCAGTAAGATGAAAAAAGCAAAAGACAGATGTATTCTTCTGACAGGTCTGTTGTTTCTTGCTGTCGGAATCGTTTTCAACGTTATCTGGTACGTGAACTTTTACAACCCGGTCTGATCTTTCGATCAAAGACCGAAAACGGATATCCAAAGTCATAAGACGGCGGGTATCCGTTTTTTCTGTATGGCGTTTTGTCCATTGTCCGGCCGAACAAGGCGCTTTTGCGTTTTATCCGTCGTCCGGCTGAAAAAAGCGTTTTTGTATTTTGTCCGTCTCCGGGACGGAGAAAAAACGACTTTGTATTCGTTTTTTCCGATCGGCGGGACAGGCTCGCTTTTTGATCGGCTTTTTCTCGGAATCGTTCTTTCCTTCAAAATATGGGCGAAATCGACACGACGATAACGGTGCAAAGCATGGCTTTGTGACCGAGAACGGAGAGACCGTGTACTACCGCGTCGCACTGTAACATATTTTCCGTAAAAACGGGAGTGCAAAAAGCACTCCCGTTTTTGCGCTTTCTGCCGCGAGCGAAGGGAAGGCAAGTCGGCATAATGCTCGGAGCACGCGGCGGAAAAAGACCGCGACGGCTTGAAGCAACAACGGAAAAAAGCAGTCGCCACCGCGGCTCGTAGGCACGACGAAGAAGAGATAGCCGCCGCGGTTAGAATCACGACGGAGAAAAAGCCGCCGCCGTTGCGGTATGGAGCAAGAGCGGCGAAGCAAAAAGAAAGCTGCCGTAACGCCTTTCGGAGCGCGGGGCAGAGGAGAGCGGCACGGCGCTTTTTCAAGAGGATTTGCGGGGCTTTTTCAAGCGGATTCGCGCGGCTTTCTCTTGCAATTCTCCGCAAAGTGTGATAAAATAAAAGAAAACCAAAGCAGTGCCCGCCGCAGCTTTTGAAGAGCGGAGAGACAACTGCGGGCGAACCGATCATCCCTTTTTACGGAGGAGCCATGACAAACGAAGAGATACGAAACGAACTGACGGCATCGGCGGATGCGGAGTATGCAGACTTTCAGAGGCGACTGCTTCCCACCCTCGCGAAGGAAGAGATCCTCGGGGTGCGGACGCCCGTGTTGCGCGGGATCGCCAAACGCATCGTCGCCGAGGGGAAAAGGGAAGAGGCGATCGCCGCACTCACGGCGGACACCTTTGAGGAAAGGCAACTGCACGCGTTTTTGATCGACAGCTATCGGAGCTATGACGAGACGATGGCGGCGCTGTGTGCGTTTTTGCCCTCGGTCGACAACTGGGCGACCGCCGATCAGATGACCCTGCCCGCACTGAAAAAGGATCTGTCCCGTCTCGCAAGGGACGCGGAGAGTTTTCTTTCCGACGCCCGTCCGTATACCGTGCGCGTCGGCATCGGGCTCTATCTCCGCTACCTTTCGGACGATGCGTTCGACGAGAGCTACCTTGCGCGCATCGCGAAAATTGACAGAGAAGAATACTATATCCGTATGATGTGCGCGTGGTACTTTGCCACCCTGCTTGCGAAGCAATATGAGGCAACGATCCCGTATTTTGAAAACAATTCTTTACCTTTATGGGTACATAACAAAGCGATCACCAAAGCGTGCGAGTCCTATCGCGTGACGGACGAGCACAAGAAATATCTCCGCACGCTGAAACGAAAGGAAGTACGATGAAGTTTTTTCACCTTGCCGATCTGCATCTCGGGATCCGCGTGTGCGAGTTCTCCCTTCTCGAGGATCAGGGGTACCTCCTCCGCGAGGTGCTTGCCGCCGCGGAGGAGGAGACCCCCGACGCGGTACTGCTCGCGGGGGATATTTACGACAGTCCGACACCCTCCGCCGAGGCGGTACGCCTTTTCGATACCTTTGTGTCGGGACTTTCGGCGCTCGGGTGTAAGGTGCTGATCCTCCCCGGAAATCACGACAGCGCCGACCGCCTGTCCTTCGGCGCGTCGCTCATGGAAAAGAGCGGCGTCTATATCGCGGGGGGCTTTCGCGCGCCTCTCACGCCCGTCCGCCTCTCGGACGACTACGGCGAGGTCGAGATCTTTATGCTCCCCTTCGTCCGTCCCGCCGATGTCAGACGTGTCTACCCCGACCGCACGATTGAAAATTATACCGACGCCGTGCGCACGGTACTCTCCGACCTTCCCGCCGATACGGGGGCGCGGCGCGTGCTTCTCTCCCATCAGTTTGTGACCGACGGCGCGTGCGAGCTGATCTCCGTCGGCGGGAGCGACAATGTGGAGCTTTCGGCATACGACGGCTTTTCCTACGTTGCCCTCGGGCACATTCACACGGCACGCACCTTCCGCGACGGACGCACGCGCTATGCGGGCGCGCCTCTCGCCTATACCTTCGGCGAGATCGGAGGAGAAAAGTCCTTTACCGTCGTCGAGCTTTCGGGGGACGGGGCGGTGACGATCTCCGAGCGAAAGCTTCATCCTCTCCGCCCGATGCGGGAGCTTCGCGGACGTTTCGCCGACCTGATCTCTGCGGACGCCGACGAGAGCGCCTTTTACCGTGTGGTGCTGACCGACGAGGAGGACGTGCCGGACGCGCTCTCCGAGCTTCGCCGTCGTTATCCGTATATCATGCAGATCGCCTACGATAACGCCCGCACGCGCGCCGCGGCGGCACTCTCCTTCGAAGAAGACCTGCCGATGCGCGACCCCTCTTCGCTGTTCGCGGAATTCTATGAAATTCAGAACGGGAAGCCGATGGCAAAAGAGGCGGAAGGGATCCTGACCGCGATGATCGGGGAGGTGTTTTCGACATGAGGATCCTGAAACTGACCCTCTCGGCGTTCGGACCGTATGCCGAGCGGACGGAGCTCTCTCTCGAAGCCTTCGGGCGGAGCGGGCTCGTCCTCGTCGGCGGGGACACGGGCGCGGGAAAAACGACGCTCTTCGACGCCGTGTCCTTCGCCTTGTACGGCGAGGCGAGCGCGAAGGGGAGAGAGCCCTCCATGCTCCGTTCCCGCTACGCGACACCTGCGACCGAGACCTACGTGGAGATGACCTTTGCCATCGGCGAGAGCGTCTATACGGTGCGCCGCTCGCCCGCCTATGCCCGCCCCGCAAAGCGCGGGAACGGGGAGGTGCTTCGTCCCGCGGCGGCGGTGCTGACGCTTCCCGACGGGGAGGTGGTCACACGACCGAAGGACGTAAACGAGAAGCTCCGCGACATTCTCGGCATCGACCGCGAACGCTTCGCGGGCATTGCCATGATCGCGCAGGGAGATTTCCGCGAGCTTCTCACCGCGTCGACCGAGCATAGACGCGTCCTGTTCCGCAGCATTTTTGGCACCGAGCGCTATGATCTTCTTCTGACTCGTCTGCGCGGGGCATTGTCCTCCGTGACGAAGGAAAAGGAAATGTGTATGGCGACCGTGGAGGGACAGCTCTCCACCCTCACCCTCCCCGAGGACGATCCGTATGCCGAGGAGCTTCGGCACGTGAAGGAGGGAGAATGTCCGACGGCAGATATTCTGCCTACTCTCGAGCGGCTCGCGGTCGTGTCGGACGAGCGATGCCGCGAGGCGAAAAAGGCGCTCGCTATGCGGGAAGAGGAGGAGCGAAGCGCCGAGCGCGCGCTTTCGCTCGCTACGGAATATGAAACGAGAGCGGAGGAGCTCGGCAGGCTCGCCGCGGAATCGGAAGAAGCAAAGGGACGGCTCGCCGCGGCGGAAAAGGCGTGCCTCGAAGCCGTCGAAAAAGAAACGGAAGCACAGGCGCTCCATGCGGAGATCGCCGCGACGGAAGCCAAATTGCCCGATCACCGCCGACTCGACGCCCTGAAGGCGGAGATCGACGCCGAGGAAAAGACCCTCTCGGCGCTTGAAAAAGAGATCTCGGAAAAGCGGGCGGCATCGGAGGAAAAACGGCGCGCACTCACCGAAACGGAGGCGCGTGCCGCGGCACTTCCCGAAGCCGCGGAAGCCGCACATCTCGCCGAACGGCGGGCAACGGCGGCGGAGGAACGCTATCGCGCCCTACTCTCCCTCGGAGAAGAAGAGGACGCATGGGAAAAAAAGAAGACGGAGGCAAAGCGCGCGGCGGACGCCTACCGCGAAGCGGCGGCTTCGGCAGAGGAGGGGCGGAGCACCTATCACGCCCTGTATCGCGCCTTCCTTGACGGACAGGCGGGGATCCTTGCGCGCGGGCTTGCCGACGGGATGCCCTGTCCCGTCTGCGGCTCCTTGCACCATCCGAAGAAGGCGGTGCCCCCCGCCTCGGCGCCGAGCGACGGGGAGGTAGAGGCGGCACGCCTTTCGGCGGAGAAGCTCGGAGAGGCGGAGCGCCTTGCCGCCTCCTCTGCGGGTGCCGCCGCCGCGGCGGAAGAAGCGGCGAGAAGCGAAACGGAAAAGAAGAGAGACGCCCTTTTCGTCCGCGGGGATACCAAGGAGGCACTCCGCACCGCAGAGACCGAAACCAAGGAAGCAAACGCCGCGCTGACTGGGGCACGGGAGCGGGCTTCGATCTGCGAGACGGCGGGGAAGTCGCTCGCAAAGGACAGACAGGCGCTCGAGGAGGCGGAAACGGCGCTTCGGACGCTCTCGGAGGAAGTGGCTCGCAGCTCTTCCCGCATCGAGGAGAAGAAGCGGACGGCAACGAGCCTCGGCGAGAGCCTGCCCTATCCGACGGAGGAAGCGGCGCTTGCAGCCATAAAAGAAGCCAAGGAGAAAGAAACCGCCCTTCGCGAGGCGGTTCGCCTTGCCAAGGAAGAAAAAGAGAGCGCGGTCACGGCGCTTATAGCGAAGCGCGCGGAGAGGGAAGCGAAGGAAAAGGCACTCGGCAAAGCACCGGGGCATACGGCAAAGGAGCTTTCCGCCCTCCTCGACGAAAAACGAAAAGAGACCGAACGCGCACGGGCGTGTGCAGAGGAAAGAACGCTTGCCCTCGCGACGCTTTCGCACGTGCTTTCGGCGGCGGAGGCGGGACTTTCCGCGGCAGAGGATGCCGAGCGTCGGCGCGTGCTCTATAAGACGCTTGCCGACACGGCGGGCGGTACGATCGCGGGAAAGGAAAAGATCACGCTCGAGACCTACGTGCAGGCGGTGTTCTTCGATCGCATTCTGAAGCGCGCGAATCTCCGCCTCACCGTCATGACCGACGGACAGTACGAGCTGTGCCGCCGCATCGGCGCGCTGAACAACCGCGCGGCGTCGGGGCTCGATCTCGACGTGCTCGATCATCGGAACGGCACGCGCCGTCCCGTGGAGACGCTTTCGGGCGGGGAGACCTTTATGGCATCCCTCTCGCTCGCGCTCGGGCTCTCGGACGAGATGCAGTCGGGGGCGGGGGGCATCCGCCTTGACACCCTCTTTGTCGACGAGGGCTTCGGCACGCTGGACGAGAACGCGCTCGCCGCGGCATACGAGGCTCTGCGGCGTCTGACCGACGGGGACAGGCTCGTGGCGGTGATCTCGCACGTGCCCTATCTCAAGGAGAAGATCGAGAAGAAGATCCTCGTCACGAAGGACGCGCGCGGCGCGCACGCGGAGATCTATCTGCCTTGAATTTGGTAAAATCGACTGTTTTTTGGCAGAATCTTCTCGTTTTTCGGAAGGCTACTTGTATTTATACGTTGCTTATGATATAATGCGAGAAAAGAACAAATATTTCTTGACGGGAGAGATCATATATGAAAACGATAAAATTCGGTGTTATCGGACTCGGTAATCGCGGATATTCCATGCTGCGCTCCGTTCTGTTGCCGGTGGAGGGCGTGGAATTCGTCGCGGTGTGCGATGAATACGCCGACCGCGCGGAAGCGGCGGCGGCACTCGTGGAAGAAAAGAAGGGGAAGCGCCCCGAGATCGTGACGACGGATTATCACGAGGTTCTGAAACGGGAGGCGGTGGACGCCGTCTATATTGCGACCTCGTGGGAGACGCACATCGGCATCGCCATCGATGCCATGCGTGCGGGCATTGCGGTCGCCCTCGAGGTGGGCGGCGCGTACGATCTTCAGGAGTGCTACGAGCTTGTCAAGGCATACGAGGAGACGAAGACGCCCTTCATGCTGATGGAGAACTGCTGCTTCGCGAAGGAGGAGCTGCTCGCTACCGCCATGACGCGCGCGGGCAAATTCGGCGAGGTCGTGCATTGCAGCGGCGCGTACGGTCACGATCTGCGCGATGAGATCACGGCGGGCTACAAAAAGCGCCATTACCGCCTGCGCAACTATCACCTCCGCTGTGCGGAGAATTATCCGACGCATGAGCTCGGACCGATCGCGAGACTTCTGAACATCAACCGCGGCAACCGCATGGTCTCCCTGACCTCCGTCGCGTCGAAGGCGGCGGGTCTCCGCGATTATATCAAGGACAATGGCGAGCAGATCGACCCGACCATCCGTGACTACGAGTGGCAGCAGGGGGACATCGTGACGACGACCATCCGTTGCGCGGGCGGCGAGACGATCGTCCTCACGCTCGACACCACCCTGCCGAGATATTATAACCGCGCCTTTACCGTCCGCGGCACGCGCGGCATGTTCGAGGCGGCACCCTATCTCGTATACCTGAACGGTCAGCCCGAGTATTTCGACACGACGAAAATGCTTCGCGAGAATCTCGGCAACGCCGCGCAGTATGAGAAGGAATTCCTTCCTCCGGTCTGGCGGAGTGCCGACGAGGATGTCGCCGCGCGCTCGCACGGCGGGATCGACGACATCGAATTCGAGGTCTTCTTCGACGCGTTGAGAGAAGGGAAGCCGATGCCGATCGACGTCTACGACGCCGCGTCGTGGATGTGCGTTACCGCACTTTCGGAGGCTTCGATCGCCGCGGGCGGTCAGGCGCAGGCGATCCCCGACTTCACCGACGGAAAATGGACGCGCCGTGAGGCGGAGGACGTCGTACCGCTTCGGTAATGATGAATTATGAATTAAGAATGATGAATTAAGAATTTAGCAGGAAGCTTTGCGTTCCTTTATGGACGAGAAGGGGATCGTTGCGGCTTTGCAAGAGGCGCGACGTCGCTTCCTTCCGAAGCTTAATTCCGACGTAAAAAGGGGCTGTCGCAAATAGGCTTTTCAAAGACCTATTTGCGACAGCCCCTTCACACTTGGTGCCGCCGGTCGGACTCGAACCGACACGGAGTTGCCTCCGACAGATTTTGAGTCTGTTGCGTCTGCCAATTTCGCCACGGCGGCATCGATGGGGGAAGACTTTTCAAGTATACCATACTTTCTTGCAAAAATCAATATCTTTTTTCAAAAAATTCGGAAAAAAAGGATTGTATTTACGCAGGTTTTATAGTATAATGGAAAAGAAAAAGAGAGGGGGTGCGCACGATGCCGGCGGAAGAGACGCTGTTTTCTTCGCAAGAGACGACAAGGGAAAACCTGTCCGCGCTTCGCGCACGGGCGCAGCTGCTTTCGAATGCCCGTATTGCCGAGCTCTCCTTTCTCGCCGACAGGACGGCGGCACACGCGGCAAGTCTGCTCGGTGACGGCATGGACTTTTACGAGATCCTCTCCCTCGTTTCGGAGGGAATTCCGCTCCGAGCCCCCTCGGACAAAATGCGGGACGGAACATCGGACGAAGAGCGAAACGGGGATCTTAGCGGCGGACAAGGCAAAGCGCCGAGTCTCCCGCAGGGCAAAGCACCGATCGACGCTCGCGGCAAGGAATCGGGTGTCGGGCAGGGGAAACCGCCGATCCCACAGCAAGACAAAACATCGATCTCCCCGCAGGGCGAAGAGAGGCGTTCGGACGATCGCGAGGGCGCGCGCGCATCCTTTGAGGAAGCATATGACCGCGCGGTCTTTTCCGCCCTCCTTCTCGAGAAGCTCGGCGAGCGGGGCATTTTCCCGACGGAGTCGGACTTTTTACCGACAAGGGAAGCGCCCGAGACCTTCACCTATGTAAAAAACGCGTATGCCGACGAGGCATACGAGGTCTTCTCCTCCGAGTTTTCCGACCCGAGAGTGAAATATTCGCGCACCTTTGCCGAGGCGGTCAAGAGCGTCCTCGACGGCGAGGTCGGCTACTGTCTTCTTCCTCTCGCGGAGAAAGGGGGCGTGCGCCTTTCCTCGGTGACCGAGCTCCTCGCGGGGAACGATCTGAAGATCGCGTCGGTGACGCCCGTCTTCGGCTTTTCGGGAGATGCGGAGCTCTGGTACGCACTGGTCGCCCGCGGCTTCCGCGTGCCGAAGGTCGCGGCGGAGGACGACCGCTATCTCGAGATCCGTTGCTCGGAGGAGGACGGGGACACGCTCGCCGCGCTGCTGTGCGCCTCGCGCGTCTTTTGTGCCTCTCTTTATCGCGTGCATACCGTCACACGTCGCCACACGGAGGAGAACGGCTTCTATTATACCGTCGTGTTCCGCACGGAGGGGAAGAGCTTTGTCGGGCTTCTTACCTATCTGACACTCTATACCGAGACCTACGTCCCCGTCGGGCTCTATAAAAATCTCGAATGACCCTACCTGCGGCGGCAAAAGCCAAAGCACGCCGTGCGAACAGCAAAGAGTCGTTCCGAAAAAAGAACGCGCACCGCGCGAAAAAGCACGCGCGTGTCCGTAAGCACCCCGTCAAACAGCAAAATAACCGCACCTCGCGGATAAGAAAAACGCTCCCGAAGCGGGATCTCCCGCTCTGCGGAGCAAAAAGAAAGGAATCCCATGGAAAAACACATTGAGTACAAAACCCACGGCACCTGCTCCCGCACCGTCCTTATCGACATCGAGGACGGGATCGTGAAAAACTGCGCCTTCGTCGGCGGATGCCCCGGCAATACGGTCGGCGTCGCCGCTCTCGTGAAGGGAATGCGCGTCGAGGAAGCCATTGAGCGACTTGAAGGAATTCGTTGCGGGTCGAAGCCGACCTCTTGCCCGGATCAGCTTGCCAAAGCGTTGAAATCGGCACTTGAAGAAGCCTGATTTGCAAAGAATACTTTGCAATTTTCTGCAATTTTCGGAAATTTGCAAAGAAGACCGATCTT
>CAVEOF010000005.1:57424-61249 GCA_963617165.1 Coriobacteriaceae bacterium
TTATCGACCTTGATCTTGATCGTCGATTTTTGATCTTAATATTTAATCATAGAAACGAAAACGAAAGGGGAAACGGTGTATGTATCAAACAGAATATGAGCGCTGGCTCGCGTCCGATGCACTGACGAAGGAAGAGAAGACGGAGCTTACCGCCATCGCACACGACGAGGAGGCGAAGGCGCTTCGTTTTACGGCTCCGATGGACTTCGGCACGGCTGGACTCCGTTCTACCATGAACATGGGCATCGGCTCGATGAACCGCTTTACCGTCGCGCAGACGACGCGGGGCATTGCCGCCCTGATCAGCGAGGCGCACGGCGAGGAGCGGGGCGCCGCCATCGCGTACGACTCGCGCAACCATTCCGAAGAATTTGCGAAGGTGGCGGCGTGCGTGCTTGCCGCCGCGGGTATCCGCGTCTTTTTGTTCGACGCTCTGCGTCCGACGCCCGAGCTGTCCTTCGCCGTGCGTAAGCTTCATGCCGTCGCGGGCATCAACATCACCGCCTCCCATAACCCGAAGGAATACAACGGCTACAAAGCCTATTGGGAGGACGGCGCGCAGATCGGTCCCGAGCAGGCGAAGGTCGTCTCCGCCGAGCGGAAGAAGTTCGACGTCCTCGATACGTCGGGCATCGCCGATTTCGACAAAGCCGTAAAGGACGGGCACATCAAAATGCTCGGCGAGGATTTTGACGAGCTGTATCTCGACGCCGTGCTTGCCACCGCGATCGATGAGAATGCCGTGCGCGAGGTCGCAGACGAGCTGAAAGTGGTCTATACGCCCCTTCACGGCGCGGGCTACCGCCTCGTCCCCGAGGCATTCCGTAGACGCGGGCTTCGTCACCTCTATCCCGTCGAAGCGCAGATGACGCCCGACGGCAACTTCCCGACCGTGAAAAAGCCGAATCCCGAGTATGCCGCCGTCTTCACGCTCGGCATCGAGATCGCCGACCGCGTCGGCTCCGACCTCATCGTCGCGACCGACCCCGACTCCGACCGTGTGGGCGTGATGATCCGCGGTGCGGACGGAAAATTCGTCACCGTGACGGGCAACCAAATGGGCGCGCTCCTTCTCGATTACGCCATCCGCAGAAGAAGAGAGCTCGGCAAACTGCCGAAGGACGCCTATTGTGTCAAGAGCATCGTCTCCACCGATATGGCGTATAAGATCGCGTCGGCGAACGGCGTGAAGCTCCACGACGTGCTCACGGGCTTCAAGTTCATCGGCGAGGTCATTAAGAATTACGAAAAAGAGGGGAACGCCGACGGCTTCCTTCTCGGCTTCGAGGAGAGCTACGGCTACCTTCTCGGCTCCTACGCGAGAGACAAGGACGCGGTCGAGGCATCCATGATGATCCTCGAGATGACCGCTTATTATAAGAAGCGCGGCATGACCCTTGCCGACGCGCTCGCCGAGCTCTACCGCACCTACGGTCTTTATATGGAAGAGATGATCGACATCTACATGGAGGGGCTCGACGGCATCGAGCGCCGCCGCACCGTGATGGCAAAGCTCACGGACACCCCGCCGAAGGCGTTCGGCGGCGTGCGTGTCGTCAAGATCGGCGACTACAAGAAGGGGACGATCACCGACCTTCGGACGGGGAAGAGCGAGTCCACGGGAATGCCCTCCTCCGAGGTGCTTTACTACACGCTTGAAAACGACGACAAGATCGTCGTCCGCCCCTCCGGCACCGAGCCGAAGATCAAAATTTATATTCTCGCGCACGGCGAGAGTGAGGCGTCGCTGAAAGAGAAGATCGCCTCCTACGGCGCCGATGCCAAAGCCGAAATGGGAGTCTAAGCCCGAAAGGAATACCGAAAAACGTGACGGATAAGCAAAAACATACAAGGAATTTTTCCATCATCGCACACATCGACCACGGAAAATCCACCCTCGCCGACCGCATCCTCGAAAAGACGAGGACGGTCGCCACGCGGGACATGGAGGAGCAACTGCTCGACAATATGGATCTCGAGCGGGAGCGCGGCATCACCATCAAGGCGCGTGCCGTGAAGCTCTGCTATACCGCGAAAAACGGAGAGGATTACGAATTCAACCTCATCGACACCCCGGGTCACGTCGACTTCGGGTATGAGGTCTCCCGCTCGCTCCAAGCGTGCGAGGGGGCGATCCTCGTCGTCGACGCGACGCAGGGCGTGGAGGCGCAGACCCTCGCGAACGCCTATCTCGCCATCGACAACAACGTCGAGATCCTTCCCGTTATCAATAAGATCGACCTCGCCTCCGCCGACGTGGAGAACACGAGACGGGAGATCGAGGACATCATCGGCATCCCCGCGGAGGACTGCCCCGCCGTATCGGCGAAGGCGGGCATCAACATCGAGGACGTGCTCGAGAAGATCGTGACCGACATTCCCGCGCCGAAGGGGGACGTGGACGCGCCCCTCAAATGCCTGATCTTCGACTCGCATTACGACTCCTATCTCGGCGTCGTCGTGTATATCCGCGTCGTGGACGGCTGCGTGAAGGCGGGAGATCGCATCCGCCTCATGTCGACGGGCGCCGAGTTTGACGTCTTCGAGGTCGGCAGTATGCTGCCCTTCGGACTGAAAAAGGAGGACTCTCTCACCGCGGGAGACGTCGGCTATATCACGGCGAGCATCAAGACGGTCGGCGACACCCGCGTCGGCGATACCGTGACGCTCGCGGAAGGAGGTGCTGCCGAGCCCCTTCCCGGATTCCGCGAGGTACACCCGATGGTGTATTCGGGCATTTATCCCGCCGACGGCGCCCGCTACGGCGACCTTCGCGACGCGCTCGAAAAATTGCAGCTCAACGATGCCGCGCTCGTCTACGAGCCCGAGACCTCCGTGGCGCTCGGCTTCGGCTTCCGTTGCGGCTTCCTCGGACTTTTGCACATGGAGATCATCGAGGAGCGGCTCGAAAGGGAATTCAATCTCGATCTCATCACCACCGCCCCCTCGGTCATTTATCGGGTCGAGCTTCGCTCGGGGGAGATGCTGACCATCGACAACCCGTCGAAATTCCCGAATCCCGATTCCATTCAGACGGCGTACGAGCCGATCATGAAGGCGACCGTCATTACGCCGAGCGCCTACATCGGCGGGATCATGGATCTCTGCCAGGAGCGCCGCGGCGTCTTCGTCGATATGAAGTACATCGACGCCGATCGTGCGGAGCTTCATTACGAGCTTCCGCTCAACGAGATCATCTACGACTTTTTCGACGCGCTCAAGAGCCGCTCGAAGGGCTATGCCTCTCTCGATTACGAGCTGAAAGAATACCGCCCGTCGAAGCTTGTCAAGCTCGACTTCCTTCTGAACGGGGAACAGGTCGACGCGCTCTCCTTCATCGTCTTTGAGGAACGCGCTTACGCGAGAGCGCGTAAGATCGCCGAAAAGCTGAAGGAGAACATCCCGCGTCAGCTCTTCGAAATTCCGATCCAGGCGTCCGTCGGCTCGAAGATCATCGCCCGCGAGACGGTGAAAGCCATGCGCAAGGACGTCCTTGCCAAATGCTACGGCGGCGACATCACGAGAAAGAAGAAGCTGCTCGAAAAGCAGAAGGAAGGAAAGAAGAAGATGCGCAAGCTCGGCAGTGTCGAGGTCACGCCCGAAGCCTTTATGGCGGTTCTTAAGCTGGACGATGAATCCTGATACGCTCGGACTGTACGTTCACATCCCTTTTTGTAAAAAGAAGTGCAATTACTGCGACTTCTGCTCCTTTGCCGACCTTGACGGGGGAGCGAGAGCGCGCTATCTTCGCGCACTCGCAGAGGAGATCTCCTCCTACGGAGGAGAGGAGCACCCTCCCGTCGATACCGTGTTTCTCGGTGGGGG
>CAVEOF010000005.1:61259-64949 GCA_963617165.1 Coriobacteriaceae bacterium
CCCCTCGCTTCTCACGCCGACGGAGATCGAAGATCTGTTTGCCGTTTTGCAAAAGACCTTTCGCATCCTGCCCGATGCCGAGGTGAGCGCGGAAGCCAATCCCGGCACGCTCGATCGGGAAAAGCTCGAAGCCTTTCGGAGAGTCGGGGTCAACCGCCTGAGCATCGGACTCCAGTCGATCCACGACGGGGAGCTCGCGACGCTCGGCAGGATCCACACCTATGCCGATTTTCTCGACGCTTACCGCCTCGCGAGAGAAGGAGGGATCGAAAATATCGGCGTCGATCTGATGTATGCCTTTCCGACCCAGACGGCGGCGTCCTTTCACGAGACGCTTACCGCCGTGACGGCGCTTTCCCCCGAGCATATCTCCGCCTACGGGCTGATCGTGGAGGACGGCACTCCCTTCGGGGAGAGGCGCGAACGCCTTCTCCTCCCCTCGGAGGATGAAGAGGTCGAAATGTACGAGGACGCCTGCCGCACCCTCGCCGCGGCGGGGTATCGGCATTACGAGGTGTCGAATTATGCGAAGCCTGGCTTCGAATGTCGGCACAATCTGCGCTATTGGCACGAGGAAGAATATCTCGGTTTCGGCGTTGCCGCACATTCCTATTACCGGGGGGAACGCTTTGCCAGTTCCCGCGACTTTCTCGCATATTCGCAAGGAAAATGCAAACAATGCCGTACAAAAGAGAAGATAGACCGAGAAAACGAAGCCGAAGAATATACCATGCTCGCGCTCAGGACCTCGGAGGGGATCGACCTTTCTCTCTATGAAAAATGGTTTTCACATCCCTTCCTTTCGGGAAGAGAGGACACCGTGCGCCGCTTCGTCGCGGCGGGGGTCGCGCGGCTCGCGGACGGACATTTTGCCTTTACCGAGCGCGGATTCTATATCGGGAACAGTCTGACGGCAGAGCTTTTATGACGGTTTTCGCGGCGGTTTGCTAACCTTTTGTAAATTCGTGAAAAAGCCCTTGACAATTGCCGTGTCTTCGGGTACAATAAAGACAACAACAACGATGGGAGATTACCGAAATGCAGGACAATCTTGAAAACGAAAACGTAAATGCCGCAGAGGAGAGCGACGAGGCTCCCGTGTTCACCCTGACCGATGAGGAGACGGGGGAGGAGCGCGACTTCGTTCTGCTTGCCGAAGGGACGGTAGACGGAAAGCTCTATTACGCGCTTGCCGATGCCGAGGATGAGGAGAGCGAGGAATATGTCATTCTCCGCGTCACCGAGGACGGCGAGGACATTCTGCTCGAGAGCGTCGACGACGACGATGAATTCGAGCGCGCCGAGGATTACTTCAACGACCTCTTCTTCAGCGAAGTGGATTACGACGAGTAATCAAAATCAAAACCGAATACCAACCTGCGTGGTGCGTGATATTGTGATATTTGGACCTACGCTTATGAAAAGGGAATCCGGACTTCCGTTTCGGGTATGCAGGTCTCCCGCCCGGGGCTGTCTTTGTACCCCCCGCCGGCGGACGTTGAAAGCGCAATGTTACGGAGAGGATACCCACCTGTACGAACAGGGTTAAAAGTTTGCTTTACACGGCCATGCGGGGAAGTATTTTTGAGGAAATAAGGAAGAGTGAAAAGTGAGCTTCGAAGAAAAAAGGAAAAGTGAGACTTTGCGACGCATTTGTCGAACGCCTTCGAACGCTCCTTTCAGCGAACGCGAAGCTTCCTCCAAATTCATAATTCTTAAGGAAAGGTGAAGCGGCGCTTGGCTGTCAAATGCCTTTGAACGCCCTTTTTCGCGAACGCAAAGCTTCCTGCCAAATTCTTAATTCATAATTCTTAATTCATAATTTTCTTTGTGGAATATGTAGAATTTTTTTGGCATAATCACGAAAAAGAGAAATTTGACTTGTAAATATTTAATAGCTATGATATAATAAATCCCGTAACGGGTATGTCCCCACTACGGGGTATTTTATTTTATTACATAGGAGATTCAGATGAAAACGAGAAGAATTGTTCTGTGCCTGATCACCCTTCTGACGCTTTCGCTTCTCTTCGTCGCCTGCGCGCCCACCGACGGCACGGGGAAGAACGGGGAATTGTCCCTCACCGACGAGGTGTCGAAGGTGGCATTGAAGGATACGGTCTATAAAATCATTTATAACGGCGATAAGGTGAACGAATCGGGGATCATCCGTGATTTTAACACCTCGCTGAATGCCAAGACGGGGAAGGCGTATGAGCGCACTCCGTATGCAGGGGAGGCGATTGGATCCGCAATCGTTGTCGGAACCGTGGAGAATTGTGATGGGTATCAGACCTTGAAAGAAAAGACGTCCGAATTTTCGAATACCGAACTCGGTTCCTTTGCCATTCGGATGAACGGTAATATCCTTCAGATCGTCGCGTCGGACAGCGCGTCTCTCAAGGCGGGATGCGAATACTTTGTCGACAAGCTTTGCGAAGCCGGTAGTGAGATCACGATCGACGAGACGTTCTCGGTGTGCATCCTCTTTAATAAGAACGACTATTTCACCAAAGGCGAGATTACAAAAATTGATACGACCACGGTGACCGCGGACGCGACGCTCGCGTCGATCACCGTAGACGGCACGGCGATCGACGGCTTCTCGGGAGACGTCAAGAGCTATACCGTGAACGGCGTTCCCTATGCTACGAGATATCCGACCGTCGGCGCGGTTCCCGTCTTTGCGGGCGCTACCGTTTCGGTGACGCAGGCATCGGATGAGAACGGGGGCGTCGCCACGATCACGGTCACGGGCCGTGACCCGAAGTCGGACGGCACCTACAATACGGAGACCTATACTGTGACATTCGGATTGAATGAAATCTCTGAGAGCAACGCGAAAATTGTATGGCGTGGCGGAACACAGGGAGTTGTCGTTTTCGTGATCGGTGACGACGACGCAACCGAGGACTTCGTTCACGAAGAAATTCTTCATAAGTATTCCGCGCTTCTTGTCACCACGGACAGTGCATATATCGGAGAGAAGGGTGCATCCGAAGAGTGGAATGAGATGATCGATCAGGCAATAGAGGCAGGCGAGCAGACAATTCTGTGCATTCCCCGAATTGTCGTTGATGATTTTCCTACAGACGGAGAATCGTATACCTTCTCACAAACAGAGGCTGATATTATGTTTGCTTATGCCAATACGCGTTCCGCAGAGGGCAAACTCTGGATTGCTACTATGGCGGAAGCGACCGCTTACGCGGGACTTCGTAGCTATGCCCGGATCAAGGCAGAGACCTTCCGTGATGAAAGAGTTGACGTGACGCTGACCACCGTGGATGAGGATGCGAGCAATTCCGATGAGAGCCTTGATCAAATTTCCCTGACCGTGAAGGTCGATGTTCCCTCTGATTGGAGCGGAACCGTCATCGCCTCGAACGGCGCGAGCGCCGAGGTGCAGACCGATGCGTCGGGCAACTTTGTCTACATCGACATCGTACCGAGCGACGCGGCAGTCACGCTCACGAGAGCAAATTGAAAGACGGAACCTTCAATATCTTTGAAGACAAAAAACAACGCAAAAAGCCGAGGAGCGATCCTCGGCTTTTTGCGTTGCAGGAAGTGCCTATTGTGAAAATGAGAAAGCAGGAGTTCAGGGGGGCGCGCGAAAACGAAAAGTAACCCCCAAATAACCCCGCGTTCATTATAAACAGAAAACCTCCGAGGCGGTTGGTCTCGGAG
>CAVEOF010000006.1:0-63442 GCA_963617165.1 Coriobacteriaceae bacterium
CGCCTCACGACGGACGCCCTTGCCCTCTGCTAACAGTTCCTACTGCCATGCCTGTAGTGGACTTTCACCACCATGTTGTATCGCATGCCGAGCGCACTAAAAACCCGCCTTCAAAGTGCACTTTGAAGGCGGGTTTCTTTATTTTCTTATAGTTTTAGGCTCTCGCGCCTCTCAGCCGATTTTCACACTTCGCAAGCCGAAAATCGACTCCGCAAGCCCGAGCACCTAATTCTTAATTCATAATTCTTAATTCTTAATTCTCAATTCTCACTCGTCTTCTTCCAAAGGTCCCGATTGGTTTTTGCGAGTCCGCCCTCGGAGGTCTCGCGATAGGCGCAGGCGATGTCGCGCCCCGTCTCTCGCATGGTGACGATCACCGAGTCGAGGGAGATCTTTCTGAGGTCGGAGAGAAAGTCCGAGATGCGCGCGGCATTGATGGCACGCATGGCGGCGACGGCATTGCGCTCGATGCAGGGGATCTGAACGATTCCACCGATCGGGTCGCAGGTCAAGCCGAGATGGTGCTCGATGGCGATCTCGGCGGCACATTCGATCTTGGAAAGGTCTGCGCCCGCAAGTTCCGAAAGGGCGGCGGCAGCCATCGCACAGGCGGAGCCGATCTCGACCTGACAACCGCATTCCGCGCCCGAGATCGAGGCATTGGTCTTGATCAGGTTGCCGACGACGCCCGCCGTCAGAAGCGCGTCGCAGATCTCGCGTTCGGAATAGCCCCCGACCGTCTTCTGATAATAGAGCACGGCGGGTAGAACGCCCGCGGCGCCGCAGGTAGGCGCGGTGACGACCGTCTCTCCCGAGGCGTTCTGTTCTCCGACGGCGAAGGCATAAGCGCAGACAAGGCGATTTTCCGCCGAAGCGGCATCCTCCCCCTGCATCTTGTGTCCGCGATACAGGAGCTTTGCCTTCTTTGCAACGCCGAGTCCCCCGGGGAGGATTCCCTCATCGTCAAGTCCGCGCAGAATGCACGCCTCCATCGTCTCATAGACGGTCTTCATATATTCGCCAATCTCTCCCCCTTCGACGCGGCGGACATATTCGGGGATGCGGATCCCCTCTTTTCTACACAGGGCGGCGATCTCGGAAAATTTCGTCTCGCGGTAGACGATCGGAGCGTTTGTCTCATCCTCCGCCGTCATGTCTCCCGAAAGAAAGCAGATTCGACCGCCTCCGACGCTCACGGCGGTGGCGTGCCCGAGCTCCTTGCCGCCCCGAAGAGCGAAAAGCTCCATTGTGTTCGGGTGCGGGAGGTCTTCACGCGTCGGATCGAAGATCACCTCGCAGGGCGCGGGAAGCGTCTTTTCGATCACGCGATCGGTGCCATGCCCTCTGCCCGTCTTGGCAAGCGAGCCGTAGAGCACCGCACGAAAGGCATCTGCCTGCGGGTACCGCGCGGAAAATGCAAGGCAGGCTCTCTCGGGTCCGATGGTGTGCGAGCTGGACGGTCCTCTGCCGATGCGGTAAAGTTCGGTCAGAGACTCCATTCCGCAGGGGTATTTTTCCTCGGATTGCATGGAATTTCCCTTTCGTTTCTTTGTTTTTTTCGGTTTTCTCTCGTGGTTTCGGCTACTTAATCTTCACAAAAGCATTCCGAAGCGGCAGATGCCTCTTCGGAATGCTTTTTAGGAGCGATGCCTGTTTGCCGCCGTGTCGTCGGTCCGCGCTCCATGTCTTCGAATGCATACGTTGCCGACAATATATGCCGTCATGAAAAGGCGCCGTATGCAATTATATTTCACACCGCCAAGGGTACAACGAATGCTCTTCGGGCAATGCGACAGACCCTCCACTTCTCTTCGTCCGGGTCGTCGATTCTCCCGGTGAAGACAGCAAAGTCATTGACCGAACGGATCACAGAAAGGGGTGAGGAGGAGTACCGTCCTCGATGTTCAGCATATCATAACGGGCATACAGCGTGATGTCCTCTGTAATAACGGTATCAAAGTCGAAAGCGGTATCCGCGCCCTCAAGGAACCATCCGCGAAAGACGTAGCCCGCTCTGACGGGAGATTTCGGCTTGATTGCCTTTTCGCCGGCGATGACCGTCTGCGCGGGAATGTTCACACTCTCTCCCGCGAAGGTGACGGCGAAGGTATTACCCGACGCTTTCGCCTCAAACCGCGCGATCAGGGTGAGGTCGGAATCCACCGCGGCATCAAAGTCGTAGGGCGTATCCGCGCCGTCGAGATACCATCCGAGGAAGGTATAGCCCTCCTTGACGGGGGCTTGCGGTTCTGCCGCACATTCACCCGACTTTACCGTCTGTTGTGCAGGGAGCGTGATCCCCTCCCCCGCAAAGGTGACGGTGTGCGACCCGCCGCAGGCGGTCATCGACAGAAGAAGGGTGACGAGCAAAAGGAGACCGAGCGTAAATTTTCCTAAGGTATGTTTCATAATGGCTCCTATCCGACCTTGCGACTTTGCAAAGTCCGTTGTTATCGGTGGATACTTGTACGACCGGGATGCATTCTATTTTGATTATAGCACACTTTTCTCTCTCCCGCAATCACTTTTTATAAAATTTATTTTTTATTGCAAGAAAAAATATACAATCTATACGAATGGAAAAATGATTATGGACATCCCGTTTCTTTCGCATGAAATGTGCCGAAGCGAAGAGGAGTATGATGTATCGTAAGGAAAGATGCCGGATGATTCCATCTCCGGACAGCCAAAGCGCCGCCGAAGCGCATCCCTTTTCTCCGAGAATCTGCCGTGCGTGGACCGCACATACCGGAACACGACTCGGCATGTTCCTTTCCGACAGAACGACCGAAAACCTCCCGTCCGCACGGTGCAATACCGTGCGGACGGGAGGCTCTTATGAAATTTGGCGAAACGCCAAGCAGGCGTAGCGCGACCAACGTCAAGAAGATCTTCGAATTCGGAATGACAGAGTTCGGAACCCCATCCGAAGGGAAACCCGCAACCGTCAAACACCAAGCAGAGAAGGCAGGCGCTCCGAATTCATAATTCATAATTCATAATTCTCATGAGGCAAGCGCGGCGCCGAGAGCGCGGCAGGCTTCGCACGCCTCATCGTCGGGCGCTTCCTGACAGATCACGCTGTCTGCGGCAAAGGTGACACCGAGAGAAGCACACCGCTCCTCCCACGAGCGCATCCACTCGCCGTCCCCCCAACCGTAAGAGCCGAAGAGCGCGATCTTCTTCCCGCGGAGAGCGCCCTCACATGCCTCGAACACGGGGAGGAATTCCGCGTCTTCCAGCTCCTCCGCGCCCATAGCGGGACAGCCGAATGCGAGGGCGTCATAAGACGCGGCACTCGACGCGTCGAAGGATGACGCCTCAAACAACGTGGCATCCGCCCCCGCCGCCTTTGCTCCAGCGAGAACCTCTTCTGCCATGGCTTTGGTGTTGCCGGTTCCGCTCCAATACACGATCGATACTTTCATTTTTCTATCTCCTTTGTAAATATTATTTTGCATTTTTTGTATTTTTTACAACAAGTTTATCAAACGACGCATTTCGTCTGTAAGCTTTCAGATAATGCTCGGTGCACTTTTTATAGAGGGCAAAACGTTCTTTTGCCGCCTCTTCGTCTCCGTAGACGCGCCACGTTCCGACGCATTTCGCTCCGCGCGGTCCGTAGGTCATGAAGCCGTGGACATCCTCCGGAGGGTAGCCGAGGAACAGCCCGACCTCGTGCGGGAATTCTTTCTCCTCCCGCAGGCGGCGAAGCATCTCGGAAACGCAGAGCTCGGTATCACGGACGGGATAATCCCGCTCGTCGAGGATCTGCGCGGCAAGGGGATCTTTGAGGTCGCGCGCAAGCTTTTCGGGACGGTACATATAGAGCAGGGTGCGACCGCCGACCTCCTTTACGGGGAGGATCCGCACGCCGCGCGGTACCATACGGCGATTGAAATCGCGAAGGCTCTCGCGAATTCCCTGCCCGTCCTCCTTCGGACAGGTGAAGAGGTTCCCCGTCTTCAAGCCTGCCATGGTCGGCGAGCAGTTTCGTATGACAAATTCTTCGGGCATGTGTTTCTCCTTCTATGATTATCATATGCTAACTCATGCTTAAAATCATGCCGCCCGAGGGAGCGAAAAAACGTTTTGTACGTCTTCCCTCTGCCGCTCGGGCGGCGGGGGTAAATTCGGAGGAGGCGTTCCCGCGCAAAGACTTCGGACATCGTACGCGGTCGGTCTTCCCCGAAACGGAGGACTTTAGAGGATCGCTTCGGACGTTTACCGAAGCGGTGAGCTGTAAGGCTTGCGTTCGGGCTTTCGCCGAAGCGGTGGGCTGTAAGCTTGCGTTTGGGCTTTCGCCGAAGCGGTGAGCTGTAACGCTCGCGTTGGGCTTTTGTCAAAACAGCGGGCTACAACGCGCGCTTCGGCTTTTACCGAGGCGGCGAATTTCAGAAGATCCTGTTCGGCTTACTTTTTCCCGAATAGCGAGGCAAAGAAGCCGGGCTTTTTCTCGTACGGCTCGCATGTCATGCCTCCGAAAGTATATCCCGTCTTGTCGATCACGGCGTGAATCTCCTCCTCGCTCGGCGCGTTCTCGAGAAGCATGACCGTCTCCCCCTTCGCATGGGAAGAGCTGACCTTTTTCACGGGGAATGCCGCGCGAATGGCGTCATTGATATGTGCCTCGCACATAGAGCACGCCATACCGTCGATTTTCAGAGTTACTTTTACCATTTTTTCTTCCTCCAATGGCGTATTTGCTATGTATTATTTACTTTTTGCCTGTTTTACTCGGATTCGGAGAAGAAAGCCGACGCTTGATCAATCGCCGCATCCATTTCCGAATCAGCACGCAAACCGTTACGATCGCGGCGGATGCCGCCACCGAAGCCCAAAATTCAAAGCTCAAAAGCGCATCAAACATTTCTTTCTCCTCCCTTCGAAGGGACGAAAACCGAGGCTTTCTTCTCTTTGTTCGTTTTGTTTTCATTCGCAAGTCGGAGGTCCGGATCTTTTCTTCCGACTTCCGTTTTTTTACTCCGCGCCCTTCAATGCCTCGACCATATCGATCTTGCGGTTCTTTCTCGCCACGAAGAAGCTGACGAGAAGGGACATACCGACGGTCAGAAGGATCGAGACGAAGACGGAGAGGACACTGACCGACAGCTGCATCTCGTACTCACCCGCGAGCGCCTTCAATAAGTAATCGAGCGTCAGGATCCCGACGGGTAAGCCCACCGCGGCGCCGAGCAGGCTGAGCCAGAGGTTCTGCCCGATGAGAAGCTGTCCGATGCGCCTATCCTGAAAGCCGACGACCTTCAGGGTCGCCATCTCGCGATAGCGCTCGGTATAACTCATGACACCGAGGTTATAGAGCACGACGACACCGAGCAGCAATGCTCCCGCGACGAGAATATAGATCATCTTGTTCATGATGTCGAGGAAGGTATCGAAGGTATCGATGATCGCCTGCTTTTCCTGCACCGATTTGATGGCGGAGGTGGCGCCGATCTCCGCCTTCGCGGTATCGGTATACAAGGAGTCGTAGCGATACGAAATGCCGAGAGAGTCGGCGTAAGCGGGGGACATGGCGACGCTCTCCGACGCGCTCCGGAAGACGCCCGCCACGCGGAGCGTATAGGTCTTCTCCGAGCCGTAGGGGCTGACGGTGAAGGTGTCCCCCGCGGAAAGCCCGAAGGCATCGGCAAGGCGCACGCAGATATACGCGCCGTCCTCGGGGAGGGTGACGTACCCGCCCTTTTCCAGAGGGAAGCGGATCTTCTCGTGCGTCACTTCGTAGACGTCGAGGGAGATCGATTTTTCGGTGTCCCTCCATTCCCGCTTCATCTCGACGTAGAGGGAAGCGCTCCTGTCCGCGTCGTAGCGCGAGGCGAGCGCGTCCGCGTCCTCCGCCGTCGCATCCTCGGAGAGGTAAATGCGGGAGGAATAGTTGGTCACGTCACGGTAATAGAGATCGAGAAAGGCATCCATCGTGTCCCGCATACCGAGCGAGGCGATGATCAGAAGCATACACCCCGTAATGCCGACAAGCGTCATGGCGGTGCGGGATCTGTGCCGCATGATGTCACGCAGATTCCAACGGGTACCGAAGGAGAACTTGTGAAAGAGCTTTGTCTTCTCGATGAGAAGGGGCTTCATCTTCTTCGGCGTATACGGACGCAGAGCATCCGCCGCGGTACCGCGGAGCATCTCCTTGACCGACAAAAATCCGATGAGGGTCAGAAGAAGGAAAACAACCGCCAAGACGAGGATCACAAAGGTCGGGAGGACGAGACGCCACTCGGGGAAATCCATGTAGGTGCCCATCATACCGTTCGGATCCATGATATATGCGGCGATGCCATACCCGATGCCGATGCCGCCCGCGATGCCGACAAGCCCCACGAAGACGGCGTAGGAGGTATAATGCAGAAGGATCCGCCTGTCCTTATACCCGAGCGCCTTCAGGGTACCGATCTGCGTCTTTTCCTTCACCGCGAGGCGGTGCATGGTAGTGACCATGGTCAAGACCGCGATCAGAAGGAAGAGGACGGGGAGGATCGTCCCCATGGTCTTCCCTTCCTCGACTTCCCCTTCGGCAGAGGAATAGGAGGCGGTCTCACTCTTTTCGAAGATGAGGGTCGTCTTTCCGACGGCGCTGTTCAGTTTCTCCGAAAACTCGGTCTTTGACAGGTCGGAGAGCACGCGGAGGTCGGTATAAAACTCGAAGCCCGCCACCGACCGATAGAAAGCGGGGGAGATATATGCGAAGGCGTAGGTCGAAAGATCGGGCATGAGCTGCGACGAATCTCTCGTGCAGATCAGATACTCGCCCGACTTGATGAGCCCTTCGACTTTCCCGACAAATTCTTTGTTTGCGTAAACAAGAGTTAGCGTATCGCCGACTTTTACGTTGTTTTTCTCTGCGTATTGGTCGGAGATCCAGATGCCGTCGGTGCTCTTTTCGTCATACTCGTTTCCCGACATCAGAAGAAATCCCGAGACGGCGGGATCGGTGGTCACGGTGAGAGAAAGGCTGTCTCCCTCCCGCTCCTTCACGTCGGTATTGACGGCGATGTAGCGCGCCGCGCGGCGGACGCCCTCAATGCCTGCGACCCGCTCGCGCTCCTCTTCGGAGAAGCCGGTCTCCGAGCGAATGAGATAATCGGCATAGCCCGTCTTCTCGAAGAAGGAGTCCATGTTCTCCTCAATGCTCGCCCACTCCATATTGAAGCCGACGAACACGCCGATGCCGAGCGCGATCATAATGACCATGGAGATAAACTGCGCTTTGTACTGCCGCATGGTGCGGATAAGCTTCAAAAACAGCATGACGTCTCCTTACCAGTCGATCTCGTCGGCGGAGGTGGGGGTCGCCTGTTCTTCCTTCGCGACGATCTTTCCGTTCTTCACGCGGAGGACGACGTCCGCCATTTTGGCGATGTTCTGATTGTGTGTGACGATCACGATGGTCTTTCCGTACTCGCGCGCCATGCGGAGCAAAAGCTTCAAGACAAGGACGCCCGTCTCGGAATCCAGCGCGCCCGTCGGCTCGTCACAGAGCAGGATCTTCGGGTTCTTCGCCAGCGCGCGTGCGATGGAGACTCTCTGCTGTTCGCCGCCCGAAAGCTCGGAGGGGAAGTTTTTCAGATGGTCGGAAAGTCCGACCTCCTCGAGCATTTTGGTGGCGGAAAGGGGATTCGGTGCGATCTCCTTGACGAGTGCGACGTTTTCGTGCACGGTCAGGGTCGGGACGAGGTTGTAAAACTGAAAGACGAAGCCGACCTTCCCCGCGCGGTACTCGGCAAGCTCGTCCCCGTTCAGGGTGGAGATGTCCTGTCCCTCGACGTAGATCTTTCCCTCGGTCGGACTGTCAAGCCCGCCGAGAAGGTTCAGAAGCGTACTCTTCCCCGCACCGCTCGGTCCGAGGATCACGACGAATTTTCCCTCGTCGAGGGTCATGCTCACGTTGTCGAGTGCGCGAAGCTCGTGGTCGCCGCTCCGATATACGCGGCTGACATTTTTGAATTCTACGATTGCCATATTCTATCTCTTTCTTCCGATCGTTTTTCAAGGGCATCCGAAGGCTTCGGGAGGATTCGGGTGCTTGCTCTTGTGATCGTGCTTTTTTTACGGTAGGAGGGGCGCTTCCCTTTCTCGGAAAGTACCGAGGGGGTGCGCAGTAAAGGCTTGCGTGTCCGATTTTCGGGACACGCCGTGAGGTATGCCGCCTGTGGCGTTCCCGCGTTCGGAGGTGCGCGCCAGAGAGGGGACATTGTTGAGACTTTCGCCCGTTTTAAGGGCGTTTCGCGAGGGATGTCGGGGCTTGCGTGCCGGGTTTCAAGGACACATCGGAGACGCGAAGCGCGCCTCGTTTTGAATGACGCGTCACGGGGTGTGACGGGGGCGTCGTGCCCGTTTTCGGGGGATGCGCGCGGACGGTATTTCCTTCAAGAATGTGCCGCGGGGTGTGTCGGAAGAGCTTGCGTTCCCGCGCTTGCGAGGGTATCGAGACTTTCGTCGGAAATCTCGGAGAGAAGCGTACAGGCGACCGAGCGCACATCCGAGAGGGTCGGAAAATGCTCCGTCAATGCTCCCTCGACCGCGTGACATGCCGCGGCATAGCGCTCCGACAGGCGTTCTCCCTCTTCGGTGAAGACGGCGGCACCGTAGCGACCCTTCTCGATCCATCCCGCCTCCGAAAAGGCGTTCATGATGCTGTATACGCTCGGTTTTCTGACCCCGAGGGCACGCGCGACGTCCACGCTGTGCACCGCGCCGTCCTCCAAAACCTCCCGCATGACGAGGAGGTAGCGAAGCTGTGCCGCGGTCGGTCGTTTTTGATTAGCCATTGCTAACCTCCCGTGAAAAATCAAGGGGTCGTCACGATCGGTACAGAGCCGCCGCCCCCTTCCCCCGTACGAAAGTACGGCAAAGAGAGTACGGCGAGTGAAAAAGCAGAGCGGGAAGAAATTCGAAGAAGTTTCTCTCTTTCCCGAAGCCCCGCCGTTACGGGAGGCTTCGGAGAAGAGTCCGTGCTTTTTCGGTCTGTGCGATGCGCGACGACCCCGCGGACTTATTTTGCGGATTTGTGGCAGGTTCCCGCCATGGCACAGTGAGCGCAATTGCACCCGCAGGAGCTTTTTCCTTTTTTCTTGTCCTTTACGAGCTTATGAACGATGAGAGCGACGATCAAAATGAGTACGGCGCTGACGATGATCGTACCGATATTAGCGGCTATCCATGCAAACATGACAGTTTCCTTTCCGGGCGCTCACGATGTTCGCGGCGCCCGATTTGCGTTTGATCTTGGTTTGATCTTTATTTGATCTTTACGTTTTCCTTCAGCGTGGTCGCTTCCTTGTACGGACGGACGAGCATGTAAACGATGCCCGCGAGAGCGAGAAGGGCGGCGAGGAAGCCGAAGATGTTGAACTTACCGATGAAGATGTTACCGAACTGGTTGATCATCAGGGCAACAATCCATGCGAAGCCACACTGATAAGCAATGGCGAATGCCGTCCACTTTCCGTTGTTCATCTCACGCTTGATCGCACCCATAGCGGCGAAGCAGGGAGCGCAAAGAAGGTTGAAGACAAGGAAGGAGTACGCGCTGACGCCCGTGAAGGACGCGGCAAGGGTCGCATACACGTTGCCCGATGCGCCGTAGAGGATGCCCATCGTACCGACGATGTTCTCCTTTGCGACAAGACCGGTGATGGAAGCGACGGTCGCCTGCCATGTGCCGAAGCCGAGCGGGGCAAAGATCCAAGCGAGCGCGCCGCCGATCTTCGCGAGAATGGAGAGGTCAAGCTCTTCCTCGGCAAGCATACGGAAGCCGTCCTCGGTGAAGCCGAAGTAGCTCGTGAACCAGACAACGATGGTGGAAAGAAGGATCACGGTGCCCGCCTTCTTGATGAAGGACCAGCCGCGCTCCCACATCGAACGGAGAACGTTGCCGACCGTGGGAAGGTGGTATGCGGGAAGCTCCATAACGAAGGGAGCGGGTTCACCCGCGAACATACGGGTCTTCTTCAGCATGATACCCGAAACGATGATCGCCGCCATGCCGATGAAGTATGCAGAGGTGGCAACGAGTGCCGAGCCGCCGAAGATCGCACCCGCGATCATGGCGATGAAGGGAACCTTCGCGCCGCAGGGGATGAAGGTGGTGGTCATGATCGTCATACGACGGTCACGCTCGTTTTCGATGGTACGGGATGCCATGATGCCGGGAACGCCGCAGCCCGTGCCGATCAGCATGGGGATGAAGGACTTACCCGACAGACCGAACTTGCGGAAGATACGGTCGAGGACGAAGGCGATACGTGCCATGTAGCCGCACGCCTCGAGAATTGCAAGGAGAAGGAACAGGACGAGCATCTGGGGAACGAAGCCGAGAACGGCGCCGACACCCGCGACGATACCGTCAAGGATCAGACCCGAGAGCCAGTCGGCGGCACCGATGGCTTCCAGTCCGTCGCCGAGAAGAGCGGGGATACCGGGTACCCAAACGCCGTATTCGGCGGGATCGGGCTCGGCGGGTTCGGGATCCGTGCCATATTTCTCAATGGCTTCGAGAACCTCATCGTAGGTCGCCGTCTTTTCTTCGGTGGCAAGCGTTTCTTCATCGGTCACCGTGTAGGTGAGAGAGTAGGTCGTGCCCGCTTGGTCGCACTCTTCTTTGGCAGCATCGACACGCGCCTTGAGGGCGGCGATCGTCTCTTCATCATAGAGCTCATAGGCTGCTTCGACGATCTGAGTGCTGTCGCCGTATTCTTCGACTGCCGCTTCATAATCGCCCGAGCCGATGCCGAGAAGATGCCAGCCGTCGCCGAAGACGCCGTCGTTCATCCAGTCGGTCGCCATCGATCCGACGGTCACCATGGAGAGGTAGTAAACGATGAACATGATCGCTACGAAGATGGGGAGACCGAGCCAGCGGTTCGTGACCACCTTATCGATCTTATCCGACACGGTCATCTGACCCTTGTTCTTTTTCTTGTAGCAGCTCTTGATAATGGTGGATATGTAAACGTAACGCTCATTGGTGATGATGCTCTCGGCATCGTCGTCCATTTCCTTTTCCGCCGCCTTGATGTCGCCCTCGATGTGCGAAAGAGTGCCCGCATCGAGCTTCAGCTGCTCGAGCACCTTTGCGTCACGCTCGAAGATCTTGATGGCGTACCATCTCTGCTGTTCTGCGGGCATCGAGTGAAGCGCCGCCTCCTCGATGTGGGCGATGGCGTGCTCGACGCAACCCGAGAAGCTGTGCATCGGCACGGTCTTCGTGTTCTTCGCCGCGTCGATCGCCGCTTCCGCCGCCTCGGTGATGCCCGTGCCCTTCAGCGCGGAGATCTCCACCACGCGGCAACCGAGCTGTCTCGACAGCTCCATCGTGTCGATGCGGTCACCGTTCTTGCGGACGACGTCCATCATGTTGATGGCGACGACCACGGGAATGCCCAGCTCGGTCAGCTGGGTGGTCAGGTACAGGTTACGCTCGAGGTTCGTGCCGTCGACGATGTTCAGGATGGCATCGGGACGCTCGACGATCAGGTAGTTTCTCGCTACCACTTCCTCCAGCGTGTAGGGGGACAAAGAGTAAATACCCGGAAGGTCGGTGATGATGACATCGTCGTGCTTTTTCAGCTTACCTTCCTTTTTCTCCACCGTGACGCCCGGCCAGTTACCGACGAACTGGTTTGAGCCGGTCAGCGCGTTGAAGAGCGTTGTCTTACCGGCGTTGGGGTTACCGGCAAGAGCAATTCGAATGTTGCTTGTGCTCATGTCTTTCAATCCTTTCTTTCTTCGGGTGTCGCCTCGCGCACCCGCCTTGAAGCTTATTCAACCTCGACCATTTCGGCATCCGCTTTCCGCAGGGAAAGCTCATAGCCGCGCACGGTAAGCTCGACGGGGTCGCCGAGCGGCGCAACCTTGCGCACATGTACTTCGGTACCGCGGGTAATGCCCATGTCCATGATACGGCGCTTTACGGCGCCTTCTCCGTGGAGCTTGACAACCGTCACGGTCTCTCCGACCTTCACCTCGCGCAGTGTCTTCATGTCCGTTTCCTCCTTTGTGGATATATATCAATCTGTTGGATCGCAAATTTGGGGATCAAATCATGATCTTCTGTGCCATCTCACGGCTGATAGCGATTCTCGACTCCTTGACGTTGACGATGAGGTTTCCGCCCATGGAATTCACCACCGTCACGGTGCCCCCGACGACAAAGCCGAGGTTTTCGAGATGCTGTTTTACCTCCGGGGAACCTCCGACGCGGCGGATGATATTCTCTTCTCCCGGTGTGGCTACGATCAACGGTATCATGTCTGTTTGCTCCTTCCCTCGGTCTGCCCTTCGCTTTCGGCACGCCGAACGGGATTTTTTCGGTCGGTGCGTAAGCACCTGCTAACCTATGGGGATAAAATCGGGTTAGCCTTCGCTAACCATGGTATATTATACTCCCTCTCTCCTGCTTTGTCAACACCTTTTTTCGATTTTTTTCCCCGTTTCTGCAAATTCGTCGCTTCCGCCCCGAAAGTTAGGCAAGACTAACTGTTTTTCTGTGCAATCTGAACAAAACACCGCGCAGAAGAAAGTCTTCGGAATTCGGATTCACACAGAGGGGCAATAGAGATAGATATTTTCATAGCTCCTCCACTCTATCGATCGGAATCGTGCGGTGCTCGGGGCAAGGGTCAAGAGGGTGTCGCTTCGTTTTTTCCTTAATTTCAATATAGAAGCCATGGGCAAATGATGCGATCCTACCTTCACATCATCGCAGGCAGATAATTACCTAAACGTCAATCCATTCAAGAAACATTTCTGTCCTTCGGTCAAAAATATAGACAAACCGTTCGGACAAAAAAGACAGCCGCAAACGGGATCTTCGGATCCCGTTTGCGGCTGTCGTGATGGTGTAGAATCCGCGCAAAGGTCACAAAACGTATGACGACCTACCGCGCAAGCCTTCCAAAACATCCGTCCGAATTTCGAATTCTTAATTCATAATTCTTAATTCTGAATTCTGAATTCTCGATCGTTGCTTTATTTCAGCACCGACGTCGCGTCCTTGATGGTCTTTTCGAGCGCTTCGCGGCCGTATTTGTCGACCTCGGCTTTGTTCTTTTCGCCGTGGGTGAGACAGCCCGCGCCGCCGATACAACCGCCGACGCACGCCATACCTTCGATAAAGTTGGCGTCGAGCTTTTCCTTGCTCTTTTGAAGCAGGGCGATCTTGCACTGTTCGATGCCGTCGCAGGTGCAGGGCTTCAGCAGGAAGTCGATCCCCTGCTCCTTGAGTCCCTCCGCCACCGCGTCGGAAAGTCCGCCCGAGCGGGCGAAGATGCGTCCGAAGTAGGACGCGTTATCGAGGACGCCCTCCTCCAGCGTCGTGATGTCGATGTCGCGGCTGTCGAAGAGCGCCTGAAGCTCTTCAAAGGTCATGGCGGCATCCACGTAGGGCTTCACGCTCTCGCGCTGTACCTCCATCTTTTTCGCGGTGCAGGGACCGATGAAGACGACCTTGCAATGTCCTTCATGCTCCTTGATATACTTCGCGATGGCGGTCATCGGCGAAGGATTGTGCGAGACGAAGGGCATCAGTGCGGGGAACGCCTTCTCGATGTAGCTGACGAATGCGGGGCAACAGGAGCTCGTCAAAAATCCCTTCTCGGCAAGCTCGCGGGATTCCGCCTCCGCGACCATATCGGCGCCGAGTGCCGCCTCGATCACGGTGTGGAAGCCGAGCTTATGTAATCCCGTAATGACCTGCCCGAGCTTCGCATAGGTGAACTGGCTCGAGATCGAGGGAGCGACGACGGCATAGATCTTATAATTCTGATTGCCGTGACTTCCTTTCAGCATGTCGATCACGTTCAGGATATAGGATTTGTCGGTGATGGCGCCGAAGGGGCACTGATACACGCAGGCGCCGCAGGAGATGCACTTGCCGTTATCGATGCACGCCTGCTTGTCCTCGCCCATCGAGATGGCTTTCACCTTGCAGGCGGTCTCGCAGGGGCGCTTATAGTTATGGATCGCGCTGTACGGGCAGACCTTCGAGCAGGCGCCGCACTCCTTGCATTTGGTCTTGTCGATGTGGGCAACGTGGTTCTGATCGAAGGTGATGGCGCCGAAGCGGCAGACGTCCTCGCAACGGTGCGCAAGGCATCCGCGGCAGGCGTTCGTCACCTCGTAGCCGCCCATCGGGCACTCGTCGCAGGCGATGTCGATGACCTCGATCACGTTCGGGTTGCTCTTATCGCCGCCCATGGCGAGCTTGACCCGCTCGGCGAGGATGGCTCTCTCTTTATAGACGCAGCAACGCATGGTCGGCACCTTACCGGGGACGATCGTCTTCGGAATGTCGATGGCGTTCTCCGCGAGCTTATCCGCCCACGCCTGTCTTGCGACCTCGCGCAGAACCTTGTATTTCAGATGCTGTACCTTGGTATCGAATTTTCTCATGGCTCGTTTCCTCAAAAATAACTGACTTTGATCCGTTTGCCCATCTTCACAAGGCATTTCGAGAGCTCCTCGACGAGGTTCATCTTAATGTTGAAGTTGATGGGTAGGTCGGGGTTCTGGTGTGCGGGGTTGACCGCCCGTCCGACGTAAAAATTGATGTCCGTCGCCTCCTCAAAGAGAAGACGGCAGATCAGGGAGGCTCCGTCGTGACCGAAGCTCCACTTCTCGTAAAGCTTGTTGTCTCCGACGGCATCTTTTGCATATTCCACCACGCGGTTGACGGTAATGACGCCCTCGGTAACGAGGTCGACGCCCTCGATTTCCGCGATCGGAGGAATGTCGCTACGTACAAATTGTAAACTTGTCTTTACCGTTTTGCCGAGATATTTCGCCGCGATGGAGGATGTGGTGCCTCCGCAGATGATATGTTTTCCCTCCTTCGAGAAGAAAAGCGACATCATACGGTTCGCGTCGTCTCGGTTCGCGGGGGGACCGAAGAGGATGTTCATCGGGACTCTGCGCCGTACCTTTACGACGCAGGCGGTCGCGTCGTCTCCCGGCTTTTTGCCGTAGAGCTTATCGACCTCGTCGATGAGGATCGTGGAGAGCGTCTTCGCGGTATAGCCCGCCGCCGAGACCGCCTCCATATATGCGATGATGTCATTTCGTTTCCAACCGAAATTATACGCCGTACCGATGCCCGCGTGGGGACAACCGTCGCTCATGGCGATGAAAATATCGTCCTCGAGCAGCTTGATCTGCGACTTGAAGATCTTCTTGCCGTCGATGTTCATCTCGGTGCGGGGATACTCGTAATTTTTTCCGTCGCGAAGGAGAATGACCTGCGGATTGTCGTACTGGATAAGCTCCATCTCCCGATTGTCGACAAGGTGCATGATCGTGAAGGTGGAATAGGCGACGCCGCGCACCGAGCAGATGGGCAGGGTCTTCGCGATCGTCTCGACGCAATCCTCGAGCGTCAGCTCCGCCGCCATCATGGTCGAGATGATCTTCGCCGTGAGGGTGGAGAGGATGCTCGCCTTCACGCCGCTGCCGAGTCCGTCGGCAAGGACGATAACGGTCGAATTCTCCCCCTGCTCCACGACGTCGACATGGTCACCGCAAAGCTGCTCTCCCGCGTGGTTGATGCTTCGGTAGCCGATATCGGCACAAAGGTCATTCATCCGAAATACTCTCCTTCAGCTTGGTGAGGGCGATCTTCGTCTCCGCGGCGGTCTCTCCGAGCAGAGAGGCGATCTCCTGAACGATGCGCATCTGCTTATCCACGACCTTATCGGCGATCTCCACCGTGCGGCGGCTGATGTCTTCCTTCTTCTCCCGCTCGGTCTCCTCGTCGGTCACGTCACGCATGATGCAGACGAGGAGACGGTAGGTCGCGTCGTAAATGACCGTCTGCTCAACGTAGCGGTTATACTCCGCGAGGAAGACGCGCTGATCGCGGATCGAGCGCTTGGTCTCGAGCACCTTTAGGAAGATGGCGGGGTCGAGAATTCTCACGACTTGATCGCCGAGGACGTCGGAGGCGCTGCGGATGTTCATGATCTTCCGCGCGGCGGCATTGATCTGCTGAACCTCGAGGGCGTCGTTGACGACGATCAGCCCGTTCGGCGTATTGTTGACGATGCAATCGGAGAAGCTCTCGGCTTTGTCCTTGAGGAAGGGCAGGCACATGGAGATCTCCGCCTTGCCGTGATAGACGGCGATCGCCTTCTCGCGGCAGGTATTGTAGCCGCAGGAGCCGCAGTTCAGCTCGTCCTCCGGCTTCATCTTACCCATCTTATGTAGGATCTCGGTGATCTCGCTCTCGGAGGGGATCCCGTTCCGCAGCTCGATCGCCTCGAAATTCTTGCGCAGGGTGTCCTCCGCGGGGCTTGCCACCTCGAAGTCGCGCGAGCCGGCGTAAGAGGCGACCGCGGTGTAATCCGAGACGGGGCTGCGATGGTATTTTTCCATCACGGGGCCGCCGACACAGCTGCCGATGCAGGCAGACATTTCGATGAAGCAGTGATGGATCTTACCGCTCTCGATGTCGCGAAGCGCCGCCATGCAGTTCTCCACGCCGTCGAGCGCGAGGTAGGTATAGCCCTCGGCGTTCTGCGCCATGGTCTTGAGAATTCCGCCCGTCGTCGGGAAGAAGCGCGCGCGGCTCTCTTCCTTATGATCGGGCTTCGGCTCGAGGGTGATGTGCTCCGCCTCGAACCAACGCGTCAGCTCCTCGTAGGTGAGGACGGCGTCGGCGTAGCCCTCGTAATGCTCCGCCTCGTCCTTCTTCGCGACGCAGGGGCCGATGAAGACGGTCTTCGCATTCGGGAAGCGGCGCTTGATGTCCGCGCAGTGTGCCTGCATCGGAGAGAGCACGTCGGCAAGATAGGGGAGCTCCGCGGGAAAATATTTCTGGATCAGAAGATTGATCGAATGACAACAGGAAGAGATGAGAATATCCCTGTCGCCCTTCGCGAGGATGGCTTCGTACTCGCGCTTGACAATGGTGGCGCCGACAGCGGTCTCCTCCGCATCGGCGAAGCCGAGCTTACGGAGCGCGTCGCGCATCCCCTCGATGCCGATGCCCTGATAATTCGCGATAAAGGAAGGCGCAAGGCTCACGTAGACGGGATCGCCCGACTGGATGAGGACCTTCACCTTCTCGGTGCTGTCGGTGATCTGCTTCGCGTTCTGCGGGCAGACGACAAAGCACTGTCCGCAAAGAATACACTCGTTGCCGATGATGTGCGCCTGATTACCCGAAAAGCGAATGGATTTCACGGGGCAATGGCGAATGCACTTATAGCAGTTTTTACAGTTCGATTTTTTTAGAGTCAAGCAATCGGACATGGTTTCTCTTCCTTTTCAAAGGATTTTGCAAAGAATTGTTTTCAAATATACAAAAAATCAGGGAGCGTCGCCTTTGTGCGCTTCCACCGCGGGAAGAATCTTCTCCCGCCAGAATTCGGAAAATCCGTCCTTCGTCACGCCGGTATACACCTCGTCGGCGACCGTGATCGTGACACCGACGCGATTGCATCTGCCGGTGCAGAAGCTGCCCGTCAGGACGATCTCATCCTCCAAATGCTCCTCGCCTATCTTCTGTTGGAGCAGCTCGACGATGTCGGGCGCGCCCTTCAGATGGCAGGAGGAGCCGACGCATACTTCGACGACGATCATACCTTTGCCTTGATCTCTTTTTCAAAGAAGTCCTTCACGGTGTCGGGGCTGACCGAGAAGAATTTATCGTCCACGGTGACGCAGACGCCCTGCTGGCACTTGCCCATGCAGAAGGTACCGCCGAGCTCGACCTTATCGCCGAGACCCGACTCGGAGATCAAATACTGGAGACCCTCCACGACCCGGCGGGAGCCTTTGATATGGCAGGAGGAACCGATACATACGGTGACTTTCATAATTTTTTCCTTTCGTAATTCAAAATTCGGGATCATCGCGTTCGTTACGGAACGAAACGCAAGGCTTCGCGCGCACAAGTCTTCCCTCTCGGGGTGGCACGTGGCGCGACGTGCCATCGGTTTCTTTTTTGGCTTTTCGCGCGTCCCCTTCCCTCTCCCGCCGTATTCTGTGGCGGGAGAGGAGGGGTGCTCCGTATCGCGGGAGGCTGTCCCGTAAGATTTCACGGGGCGGTGCGAAAATTATTCGTAGTCGACGACGTTGACCCAAGTATGAAGGAATTCACGCTCTTTCTCGTTCCCCTTCACCGACTGGGAGGCGGCGACGATGGGCATCCACTTCTCGACATACTGCTTTGCGGTATTGCTCTTCTTGCAGAAAAGCTCGAGATACTTCTTCGCGTCCTCGATGTCTCCCGCGAGCCAGAAGAGAAGGTAGGTGCGGGCGGCGTCGGCGGAGGCGTTGCCCTGCGTGGCATGAGACCAGTCGAGGATATACGCCTTGTCGTCGTCGGTGATGATGATGTTCGAGGGGTTGAAGTCGCCGTGGCAGAGCTTCGTATGCTTCGGCATCGCGTCGAGACGGGTATGAAGGTCATAGCGCGTCGTGGCATCAAAGTCGGTCTGGCTGATCTTGCGGTTCATCTTATCCTTGAGCTTGGTCAGGAGGGGACAGCTCTTCGACTGCACCTCGATCTGAAGATCGACGAAGCGCTCGAGGTACTCCTCTTTCTTCTCGGGATTCTCTTCCATCAGGCGGGCAAGCGTCTTGCCCTTGATGAAGTCGGTGACGATCGCCCATTTTCCGTCGATCACGGTGACCTCGCGCACCTTCGGTACGTTGAGGCCCGTCTCCTCGACGCGCGCCTGATTCAGCGCCTCGTTGAGAACGTCCGCCTTGGAATAGTTGGCATCGAAGACCTTCATGCAAAGGTCGCCGTCACGGTACACGGTCTTATTGTTTCTGACCGCAATGATTCTGTCAAGTTTCATCGGTTCTTCCTCCTTATGCTTTCTTCATTCCGCTCTTGGCGCGGCGGTAGGGCTGCTTGAAATTGCCGGCATCGGAATTCGTCTCAAAGTCGGCGGACGTGGGCATTGCCGGCTCCTTGAAGTGCTCCTTGCCGTAGTAGGCATTGAGGTACATCTGCTTGATCTCGCTCATGAGCGGGTATCTCGGGTTCGCGCCCGTGCACTGGTCGTCGAACGCCTGCTCGGTCATCGCGTCGAGACGGTTCAGGAAATCGGTCTCGTCGATGTTGTAATCCTTGATGGTGGGCTTAATACCGATTCTCGCCTTTAGGGCGTTGACGGCATCGATGAGCTTCTCGAGCTTCTCCTCGTCGGTCGTGCCGCCGAGTCCGAGGGCATCCGCCGCCTCGGCATACTTTGCGAGGGTCTTCGGATGATCGTACTGCGAGAAGGTACCCATCTTGACGGGAGCCTCTGCCGCGTTGAAGCGGAGGACTTCCTCGAGCATCAGGGCGTTTGCAACGCCGTGCGGCAGGTGATGGAAGGCGCCGAGCTTATGCGCCATGGAGTGGCAGACGCCGAGGAAGGCGTTTGCAAACGCCATACCCGCCATGGTAGCGGCGTTCGCCATCTTCTCACGCGCTTCGACGTCCGTCTGTCCGTTGTCGTAGGCTCTCGGCAAATACTCGAAAATGTTCTTGAGAGAACGGAGGGCAAGACCGTCGGTATAGTCGGTCGCCATCACCGAGGCGAGCGCCTCGAGGCAGTGGGACACGGCGTCGATACCCGAAGCGGCGGTCAGCCCGCGGGGTGCGGACATATGGAAGTCGGTGTCGATGATCGCCATGTTCGGCAGGAGCTGATAGTCGGCAAGAGGATACTTGATGCCGCTCTTCTCGTCGGTAATGACCGCGAAGGGCGTGACCTCGGAGCCGGTACCCGCGGACGTGGGGATCGCGATGAAGTAGGCTTTCTCGCCCATCTTCGGGAAGGTATAAACTCTCTTACGGATATCGATGAAGCGCATCGCCATATCCATGAAGTCGACCTCGGGATGCTCATACATCACCCACATGATCTTCGCGGCGTCCATTGCGGAGCCGCCGCCGAGGGCGATGATGCAGTCGGGAGCGAAGGCTCTCATCTGCTCGGTGCCTGCCTTGGCGCAGGCGAGGGTCGGGTCGGGTGCGACGTCGAAGAAGGTGGTGTGCTCGATCCCGAGCTCGTCGAGCTTATCGGTGATCGGTTTGGTATAGCCGTTGTGATAGAGGAAGGAGTCGGTCACGACGAACGCCTTCTTCTTGTTCATGACGTGTTTCAGCTCGTCGAGAGCGACGGGAAGGCATCCCTTTTTGAGATAGACCTTCTCGGGAGCGCGGAACCAAAGCATATTTTCTCTCCTCTCTGCTACGGTCTTGATGTTGATAAGGTGCTTGACACCGACGTTCTCGGAGACCGAGTTGCCGCCCCAAGAGCCGCAACCGAGGGTCAGAGAGGGGGTGAGCTTGAAGTTGTAGAGGTCACCGATACCGCCGTGCGAGGAGGGAGTATTGACGAGAATACGGCAGGTCTTCATGCGGGCGGCAAACTCGTCGAGCTTTTCTCTCTCGGTCACGGCGTTCAGATAGATGGAGGACGTATGTCCGTAGCCGCCGTCGGCGATGAGGTGCTCCGCCTTATCGAAGGCGTCGTGAATGTCCTTTGCGCGGTACATGGCAAGCACGGGAGAAAGCTTCTCGTGTGCGAACTCCTCGGAAATGTCGACGCTCTCGACCTCGCCGATGAGGATCTTCGTCCCCTCGGGGACCTTCACGCCCGCGAGGGCGACGATCTTCGCGGCGGGCTGTCCGACGATCTTCGCGTTCAGTGCGCCGTTGATGATGATGGTCTTGCGGACCTTCTCGGTCTCTTCGGGATTCAGGAAATAGCATCCGCGGTCGGCGAATTCGGTCTTGACCGCGTCATAGACCTTATCGAGGACGATGACCGACTGCTCGGAGGCGCAGATCATACCGTTGTCGAAGGTCTTCGAATGGATAATGGAGCTGACGGCAAGCACGAGGTCGGCGGTGTCGTCGATGATGGCGGGAGTGTTGCCCGCGCCGACGCCGAGGGCAGGCTTGCCCGAAGAATATGCCGCCTTGACCATGCCGGGGCCACCCGTCGCGAGGATGATGTCCGCCTCCTTCATCAGAAGGTTGGTCATCTCGAGGCTCGGGACGTCGATCCAGTCGATGATGCCCTCGGGAGCGCCCGCCTTCACGGCGGCGTCCAGAACGATCTTCGCCGCCGCGGCGGTCGAATGCTTCGCTCTCGGGTGAGGGCTGATGAGGATGGCGTTTCTCGTCTTCAGAGCGATCAGGCATTTGAAGATCGCGGTGGAGGTGGGGTTCGTCGTCGGGATAACGGCGGCGATCACACCGATCGGCTCGGCGACTTTTTTAATGCCGTACGCCTTATCCTCTTCGATCACACCGCAGGTCTTGGTATAGCGGTAGGCGTTGTAGATGTATTCGGCGGCGTAGTTGTTCTTAATGACCTTATCCTCTACGACACCCATGCCGGTCTCCTCGACCGCCTGCTTTGCAAGGGGAATTCTCGCCTGGTTCGCGGCGATGGCGGCGGCTTTGAAGATCTCGTCGACCTGCTCCTGCGTATAGGTCGCAAATTTTCTCTGCGCCTCTCTTACGCGGGCGATCGCGGCTTCCAGCGTTTCCACGCTGTCGACAATGATTCTTTCTTTGGTTTCCATATATCCTATCCTTTCTTAATATAACCTTGTGTTGTTCTTCTCCCGAAAACGGGAAGGTGTGCCGTGCCTTCAGGACGGTCCGACGCCACTCTCCTTCACCCCGCGGCACAGATGCGCGAGGGAGAGCGCCATGTTCTCATACTTTACGCGGATGCCCGGAGGAAGGGTGAGCCGAACGGGCGAAAGACAGAAGATCGCACGCACCCCCGCGCTCACGAGAAGCTCGGCGCAGGTCTGCGCCGCCTCGGGCGGGACGGTGAGGATGCCGACCTCCACGCGGTGAAGGTCGCAATAGGAGCGAAGCTCTTCCATCGGGAGGACGTCCGCTTCCCTGCCCTCGGCGTGAATGTCGAACGCGCGGCGGATCCGTATGCCGTACTCGGCAAATCCCGAAAAGTCAAGGAGCGCCGTCCCGAGCTTTCCCGCGCCGACGATCACCGCCTCGCAGTCGCCCCCGTCGCCGAGCGCCGTCCGAATGCTGCGGACGAGCACGCCGATGTCGTAGCCGACCTTGGGCTTCCCCGCGCCGCACACGGCGGACAGGTCTTTTCTCACCTGAACCTCACCGAGTCCGAGCCCGCGGGCGATCGCCGTCGCGGAGACGCGACGCGTCCCCTTCGGCAAGCCTTCGAGATAACGAAGATATTCGGGCAGTCTGCCCATGGTAGCCCGTGATATGCTTTCCGCGTGCATGTGCCGCCCTCCGTTTCGTCTCCCGTTTCTTTCCGCTTATAGTATAACAGATTCCGACGGATTTTGCAATAGCGAATTTTGCATATCGGTATTGTATGTATCGATATAACACAGAGAGATAAAAATCCGACAGCCAAAGGCAGGAGAAAATCTGCCTTTGGCTGTCGGTGTTTTCAAAGCATCAAGTAAGAATCAGGAACGAAGAAAGCGCACTACGGTAAGGCAAATTCATTCTTAATTCTTAATTCTTAATTCATAATTTACTCAATGGCGAAGAGATCCTTGAGCTTTGCGATGGTCTCTGCGTCGGCGTCGGCGGGCGTCAGCTTTTCGATGGCGCTCTCTACCTTTGCCTTATCGCTCTCGCTAAGGTCGATGGCTTCGTTTTGCGAGGTGAGGATCGGGAGGATGATGTCGCTCTTTGCAAGGTGCTTGATCAGCGAGTCGACGTCGGGCTCCTTCGTCTCGTCCTGAAGGGCGAGCATGTCGCCGATCAGATCCGCTTCGTTTGCGAAATCGATCTCGGTCAGATCAAAGTTATCGAGGTCGATCGGGAAGTTTTCCTTCTCCTCCGCGGGAATGACGGAATCGGCGAGCGAACGGATCAGGTCGTTGATGACTTCGAGCGTTTCGGGGCTTGCGTCCTGCTTGATCTGCTCGATGTTGCGGAGCATGGTCTGGATCTCGCCGACGTTCTCTTCGGTAAGTTCGCCCTCGAAGTTGATGTTCGACATCTTCGCCACTTCATTCGCGATCTTCGCGCTCGTCGCGATGGCGTCGATCTGCGTATCGAGATGTACCTTATTGCCGTTTGCATCCGTGGTCGTGGTGAGAAGGTCATAGTAGAAGGTGCCGATGGCGCCGTAGACCTTCATGAAGGGATCGTCCTTGATCTCCTCGAGGTCGATCTGCGAGGTGAATTCCTCGGGAAGGGAGTCGCTGACCTTCTGCCCGTCCACCTCGACGTCCGACAGCTTCAACAGCGTACCCGTCAGACCGAGCACGGGCATCTCGAGAAGGTAGAACACGAGGAAGCCGGCGAGAAGTCCCGTCAGCATACCGCCGAGGCGGCGCACCTTCTGACTCTTGTCCTTCTTTACGAAGATCTTGCAGATCGGGAAGACGATGAGCCACGAAAGGAATTGCAGAACGATAAACAGGAGGAGGTAGACGATGAGTCCGACGAGGATATTGATGATCGGGACGAGCTTATCTTTGACGCCCGCCATTTCCTCGGGGATGTTGCTCGCGAGCATCTGCTCGAAGGTCTGTCCGTCCATATTGATCTGCCAGAGGGCATTGATCACGACGTCACGAAGGAAGAACGCGCCGACGGCGCAAAGAAGGAGCAGAACGATGCGGAGCACCGAACGCTTGACCCCGCGGTGCAGTCCGAACAGAAGCCCGAACAGAAGACACACGCCGAGTCCGATGAGAGCGGAGGTTGTGAAGGTCATACAGAAAAAGTCTCCTTATGTAAGATATATTGCGAAATGCGAGATCGCCTTTCCTTTTTATCTTATCACGGTTTTCATAAAATTGCAATAGATTTTTCACAAATTCGCAAGTTTTTTCAACACTCGGACGGAATTTTTCCCTTCCCGAGACGGGCTTCGAAAAAGCGCAGGGCATTTCCGCCCGCGATGCGGTCGACGGTGGCGGCGGAATAATGCGAGAGCAAAACGTCCGCGACGCGGGCGTGCATACTGTCCGAAAAGGAGACGCCCGCAGGGTACGCGCCGCCCGTGCCGTCGATGTCGAAGCCGAAGGCGAGCGTCTCTTCCCCGCAGAGGGCGAGTCCGTGCTCGACGTGGCGCAAAAGATCGTCGAGCGTCGCGTGCCCCGAAAAATCGACCGACGAATGTTTCGAAAGGTGGGGCGGCGTTTGACTCCGATCGCAAAGAAAGGGCGGGTAGAGATTCAACCCGATGAGTCCGCCGCGCGCGGCGATCAGCAGAGCTTCCTCATCGGTGAGATTCCGCGGGTGGGGACAGACGGCGCGGAAGTTCGAATGCGTGGCGAGAAGAGGGGTAGCGGTATGCGCCGCGACGTCCCGAAAGGAGGCGTCCGACAGATGCGAGACATCGATCGTGAGTCCGAGGCTCTCACACGCCGAGAGCGTCCCGATGCCGAGGGGCGTCAATCCGTCGTCCGCCCCCGTCCCGCTCTCGCGGGAGGAGGCGCCGAATTCATTCCGATCCCAGACGAGGGAGAGCACCCGAACGCCGCGGGCAAAGAGTGCGGGCAGATCCTCGGGGAGGAAGCCGCCACCCTCGACGCTGTACATCACCGTGTGCGCGTTCGTCTCGTGCAGAAGGGCGAGATCGGCGGCGGTGCGCACGGGAAGGAGCATTTCCCTCCTCGCCGCCTCGTCGAGGGTATCGAGCATCCGAAAAAGCCTTGCGCGGCGCGAGGCGAGCGGCTCCCGTCCGCTCCCCGAAAAGCAGGCGGCAAGCTGCAAGCCCGCGGTATGCATGGGGAAATGATAGGGCGCCGTTAGGGGCAGACCGAGCGTCAGAGGACGCGACACGCTGTCGGCATGAAGATCCGCAAAAATATTCGGCATCGTAAATTCCTTTCTTGTGTAGGAAGAGATCCTTTGCCAGGCAAAAAATCCGCGCGACAAGAAGAAGGTATATTGCGGGAGAATCCGCGTCTTTCTGCGGGAAAATCCTGCGCTTCCGGGCGAAAAGCCTTCTGTCGGAGCAAAGCCGTATCGAATTTTACAAAAAACGCTTGACAAACGAGAAACTCTCCTGTATAATAGAGGAAAACCGTGAAGAGGAAGAGTAGCAAACGCGAGAGCGTCAAGAGAGAAGGCGGGCGGTGAAAGCCTTTCGCTTCGTTTGTGAACGCAGCCTCGGAGTTCCGCGGGAACGCATCTATGCGGTAACCGTCGGCGGCGTCCCCGTTATCGGACGGAGTTATGAAGGTAACTCTCTGAGGGTCTTTCCGCGAGGAGGGACCGAAGCCTCGGTGGTAACACGTTTTTTCGTCCGAGGGTCGCTTGTGGGCGGCTCACGGGCTTTTTTTATTTTCTTTTTCCCGAAAGGAGAACCCGATGAACACGAAAATTTTAAGACTGCTCGAAAAGGACGCGCGCATGAGCACGGCGGACATTGCCACGGTGACGGGACTTGACGAGGCGGCGGTCTGCCGCGAGATCTCCGAGATGGAGAAGGCGGGCATCATCCGCGGCTACAAGGGCGTCATCGACTGGGAGAAGGTGGAGACCGACCGCGTCAGCGCCATCATCGAGCTGAAGGTCACACCGAAGGCGGGTTGCGGCTTCGAAGAGGTGGCGGAACGTATCGCGAAATATCCCGAGGTGGAGTCGGTCAGCCTGATGTCGGGCGCTTACGACTTAAATGTGGTCGTCAAGGGCAAAACTTTTCGCGAAGTGTCAACTTTTGTTTCCAAAGAGCTTGCCGTGATCGACTCGGTGACCTCGACGGCGACGCAGTTCGTTATGCGGCGCTATAAGGAATTCGACGTCGAGCTTCTTCCCGAGGAAGAGGATGAAAGGGGCGCCGTCTCCTTATGATCGATTACAGCCGTATGCTGTCCGACACCGTCGTCGCGCTGAAGCCCTCGGGCATCCGCCGCTTCTTCGACGTGGCAAACACGATGGAGGGCGTCATTTCCCTCGGTGTCGGAGAGCCCGATTTTCAAACGCCGTGGCAGATCCGTGCGGCGGGCATCCGTTCCCTCGAACACGGGAGCACGCGCTACACCTCGAACCGCGGGCTTCTCTCCCTGCGCGAAGAGATCGCGCGCTACACTAAAAGAAAATATGCAATCGACTATTCTCCCGACACCGAGATCCTCGTGACGGTGGGAGGGAGCGAGGCGATCGACGCCGCGATCCGCGCCCTCGTCAACCCGGGGGACGAGGTGATCATCCCCCAGCCGAGCTACGTCTGCTACGAGCCGATCACGCGGCTCGCAGGGGGTGTCCCCGTCATTTTGGCGACGCGGGCGGAGGACGATTTCAAGGTGACGCCCGCGTCGCTCCGCGAAAAGATCACGGAGCGGACGAAGGCGCTCATTCTTCCCTACCCCTCCAACCCGACGGGTGCGATCATGGAGCGGGCAGACCTCGAGGCGATCGCCGAAGTGCTCCGCGGGACGAACATCGCGGTGATCTCGGACGAGATCTATGCGGAGCTGACCTTCTCGGAAACGCCGCACGTATCCATCGCCTCCCTGCCCGACATGAAAGAGCGGACGGTGACGGTCAACGGCTTTTCCAAGGCGTTCTCCATGACGGGCTGGCGCCTCGGGTACGCCTGCGCGCCGAAGCCCCTGATCGAGCAGATGACGAAGATCCACCAATACGCCATCATGTGCGCGCCCACGACCTCGCAAAGCGCCGCCGTCGAAGCGCTCCGCTCCTGCGACGCCGAGGTGGAGCGCATGAAGGAGGAGTACGACATCCGCAGGCGGATCATCGTCAAGGGCTTCTGCGACCTCGGGCTTCCCTGCCGTATGCCGAAGGGCGCGTTCTACGCCTTCCCCGACATCCGTCCGACGGGACTTTCGAGTGAGGAATTCTGCGAGCGTCTGCTCCGCGAAAAGCGGGTCGCCATCGTCCCGGGAACCGCCTTCGGCGAGGGGGGCGAGGGCTTCGTCCGCGCGTCCTATTGCTATTCCGTCCCGCATATCAAGGAAGCGCTTTCGCGGATCGACGAGTTTCTCGAGACCCTAAAAAAAGAAGGATGCTTCGCGTAACGAAAGTAAAATTCTATTGAAAATGCAAAGTTTTCTTTTCATTTTTTTGCATTTTGCTTCTGCCAATAGAAAAGTCCGCCCCGCGGCGTTTTGAAGTGCCGCGGGGCGGTATTTTTGCTTTTTCGGAAGATCAATAAGCCTTCTTATAGAGGGTAAGGATATCCGCCTCGGTAATCTCACGCGGGTTGCCGCCCGTGCAGACGTCGGCGAAGGCGTCCTTTGCGAGCTGCTCGAGCGCGGAAGCGGGGATCCCGATCTCGCGAAGCGTCTGAGGAATGTGAAGATCGAGAGACAGACGCTTGACCGCGGTGACGGCGGCGCGAGCGGCGACCTCATCGGTCATGCCCGTGGTGTTGACGCCCATCGCGCGGGCGATGTCGCCGTACTTCTTCACGGCGGCGGGAAGGTTATATTCCATGACGATCGGAAGGAGCAGAGCGTTGGCAACGCCGTGCGGAATATCGAATCTCGCGCCGAGCGGGTGTGCCATCGAATGGACGCATCCGAGTCCGACGTTCGAGAACGCCATGCCCGCGACATACTGTGCAAGTGCCATGTTCTCTCTTGCGGTCATATCCTTGCCGTTTTCGGTCGCGGCACGGAGGTTCTCGGAGATCCATTTGATCGCCCGGATCTCGAACATATCCGAGAGCGCCCACGCGCCCTTCGTGATATAGCCCTCGATCGCGTGCGTCAGCGCATCCATACCCGTCGCGGCGGTCAGCCCCTTCGGCATGGTTGCCATCAGCTCGGCATCGACGATGGCGAGGGTGGGAATATCGTTCGGGTCGACGCAGACCATCTTACGTCCCGTCTCTTCGTCGGTAATGACATAGTTGATGGTGACTTCCGCCGCGGTGCCCGCGGTGGTGGGAAGTGCGATGATCGGCATACACTTCTTCTTTGTATCCGCCACGCCCTCAAGAGAGACGATGTCGGCGAATTCGGGGTTGTTCGCCACGATGGCGATGCCCTTCGAGGTATCGATGGCGGAGCCGCCGCCGATCGCGATCAAAAAATCCGCGCCCGAAGCAAGGAACGCACTGACACCCGCCTTCACGTTCTTGACCGTGGGGTTTGCCTTAAAATCCGAGAAGATCTCGTAGGGGATCCCGCCGAGCTCGGAGGTCACGAGGTCAACGGTGCCGAATTTCAGAAGGTCGTGGTCCGCAACGATAAACGCCTTATGAAAACCGCGACGTTTGATCTCTCCGGCGATCTCGCGTCTTGCGCCCGCGCCGAAGTAAGAGGTTTCGTTAAGAATAAATCTGTTTGCCATCACAATGTACTTCACTTTCCGCCATACGGCAATATTTCGGGAGGTTTCTTTTATCTCCTTACCGATTATGCCATATCCGAGGGAATTTATCTGCAAAATTGCCGAAAACTTTTTGTGAATTTTCTGTCAATCTGTCACTTTTGACCGACCTATCCTCCCTCTCTTGACAGAGGCGGCGGGATGGTGTAAAATAAAAAGGAAAACGAGAAAAGGAAGGCTACGACATGAACATTTGGCGCGATATCGACGAAGCGAGGGTCCGTCCGACCGACTTCATCGCCGTGGTGGAGATCACCAAGGGAAGCAAGAAAAAATACGAGCTCGACAAGCCGACAGGGATGCTCATCCTCGACCGCGTGCTCTACACCGCGACGCACTATCCGATGAATTACGGCTTCATTCCCCGCACCTATGCGGACGACGGCGACCCGCTCGACGTGCTGATCCTCTGCTCGGAATCCATCGACCCCTTAACGCTCGTGCGCTGTTATCCGATCGGGGTGATGCGCATGGAGGACGGCGGGATGCGGGACGAGAAGATCATCGCCATCCCCTTCGGCGACCCGACCTACACGCCCTATCGGGACATCTCCGAGCTGCCGCGGCATATTTTCGACGAGCTCTGCCACTTCTTCTCGGTCTACAAGCAACTTGAGGGCAAGACGACGGTCGTCGACGATGTGGGCGACCGCGCGGAGGCGGTCGATATCATCCGCCACTGCATCGAGGGGTATCACAAAAAATTCGAAAGCTGCGCAATATGAAGCATATGTTCCGCACCGAAGCATACACGGTAACGCTCGTTCGCCCCTCATGGTTTCACCCCTTTATCAACCGGCACGGTCTGAAGCTGATCGGAATGGCGCTCTTTGCGGTGTCACAGCTTCTGACGCTTGCAAAAATCGGTGGTTTCTTCTTTGAGGATTTTCTCAAATTCGACGGGGCGCTCGCCGGATTTCTGAAAGGGATCTCCGCCATCTCTTTGCCCTTGATGATGGTGTCGGTATTCTCCTGCATCATCACCGACGAGCGGCGCATCCGACGGCGCCTGCGCCTTTATTTCTTTTGCGCGTTTGCTTTTTATATTCTCGAGATCGTTGCCGCTCATGCATACATCTATCGGGCCGCACTCAGAGTTTTTTCGGATGCCGAAGATCTCGCACCGTTTACGGAAGAGCTGGTGAGGGTTTTGCTCGCACCCTTTGCAGGAATCAACGTCTTTCTCGACTTCTTTATCTGCGCTTCGTTTTATTACTTTCTGATCGATACGCCGAAGGGGCTGTCCAGTCTAAGACGAAAGCTCTTTCGCCTCGGCGCCCTGCTCCCCGTCCTTTACATTCTTTTCGGCTTTGTTTTGCACGGGTTGTTCTCTCTCGGAACTCTCGATCTCGATTTTTACGCCGTGGCGCTCCTGCCGTCAAAAAGTCCCTCGGTCTACCTTCTGTTTTTCGCCATGGTATTATACCGCCGTCACCGCTCTCCCGACAAGTCCGGAGAAATGTTTCGCGCCGATTCCTTCTCCGTCTTTCTCGCTCTGATTCTGACTCTGATCTCGGTGGCGGATTATCTGCTCTCTTTCCTGCCCTCCGCCGAAGTCTTCGGTATCGGAAAGGCTTCGACATTTTTTCTTGCCGTTCCGCTGATCCTGTGTTACGATTGCGAGATGCCGCCGAGAAACCGCCTCGCACCCTTCATCTACGATCCTGTTTTTTACTTTATCCTGTACGCAGTGCTTTTTTATTACTATTCCGAGATGTGCGATATCGTACTCGCCACGATGGCATCTCTGTTCGAATAAAGCCAAACCGCCCGTTGCTTTTTGTCGGCAACGGGCGGTTTTATACGGTCAGATGCTTTTCAGTTTTCCTTTTTTATACTTGACGAGGACGAAGGCGAGCATACAGAGATTGACGAACAGGTTGATGCTCCACGACCACGGATAGCAGAGATAGAGATTGTCGAGCGTCTGCTCGGACGGGTAGACGAAGGTCATCCAGAAGACGCGGAACAAAATGACGGTGACGAAGGAATTGAGGGCGGGGAGGGCGGAATAGCCGAATGCCTTCAACGCATTCAGCACCACGGCGTTGAGCCCCGCGACAAAGTAGATCGTGAGAAGGTAACGCATCCGCACCATGCCCGCCGCGATGGCGTCCTCTTCCCCCGGGATATAGAGGGAGAGAAGCTCCCTGCCGCAGAGGAAGCGGATCCCGAGTCCGAGCACGGCGCCGATGCCGACGCCGAGGACACAGCAATACCAAAGCGACTTATGTACGCGCTCTCTGTTTTCCTGTCCGAGGTTCTGTCCGATGAAGGTCAGGGCGCAGACGCCGAAGGCGTTGGTAAAAGCGCTGACGAAGCCCTCGAGGCTCGAGGCGGCGACGTTGCCCGACATGGCGGCGGTCCCGAGCTGATTGATCGCCGACTGGATCATCAGGTTGGTGAGCGGGTACATTGCCGTGGTGAGGGCGCAGGGTCCGCCGTGGACGAGGATCTTCCAGAGGAGGTGACGGTCAAAGGAGAGTTTTCGGTAATCGACCCGACAGACGCCCGAAATGCGCGAGAGGCGGACGAGAACGCACACGGCACCGATGACCTGAGAGACAAGGGTGGCGATGGCGACCGCCGCGACCTTCTCAGTGAGGATCAAGCAGAGGAGGATATTCAAAACGACGTTGGTAAGACCCGAGATCACGAGATAGATCAGGGGACGCTGGGTATCACCGACGGAATTGAGGATCGCCGAGCCGAAGTTATAGAGCATGATCGCGGGAATGGCGGCGAAATAGATGATTAAGTAGATGCGCGCGGAATTCAGGCACTCCTCGGGGCAGGAGGTCAGGCGGAGAAAGGGCTCGGCGAGCGGGATCGCAACCGCGGTCAAAAGCAGTCCGAGTCCGAAGGCGAACCACAGAGAGGTGCCGACCGTCTGTTTTACCTTTTCGTCGTCCTTCGCGCCGAAGTAGCGGGAGAGCAGAATGCGGGTGCCCGCCGACAGACCGACGAAGGTCATGACGCACAGGCTGACGATCACGGAGGTCGCGCCGACCGAGGCGACGGCAACCTTATCCGCCATGTTGCCGAGGACGATGATGTCGACGGAATTGAAGAGCGTCTGAAGCAGGGTGGCAAGCATGAGGGGAAGGCTATACAGAAGAATGGACGGGAGCAGAGGCCCGCTCGTCACATCGATCTCTTTAAGCTTCATGATTTTTCCTTATCTCCTTTCGGTGCGCGAGTATTTATAGTATAGCGCGCGGCGCGGGAAAAGTCAATGCAAAAATCCGATTTTGTCGTTTTTTTCCTCCGTTTTCCTCCGAGTCCCGAAAACGCGCGACTTGACATTTTTCGCGTTTTGTCCTATAATAAGAGTGCGGACAGGCTCGGGCGCCCCGCGTCCCTTTCTCTCCGCATTCAAAAAACGGACGCACGTCCGAGTACACACGGGAGGATCATATGAAAACCAACGGATTTTTTCAAAAGGTCAAGACCTTCTCCTACGGATACCTACTCTTCTTTCTCTTCGATATTGCCGTCGCCGCCGCCTTCTTCTCTTTCTCCGCCGACTCACTCGACTATCTCGCGATCGCCATCGGCGTGACCGTCATTCTCTTCTCCGCGGTGTTCGCCGTGCTGACGCTCTCGCGGGAGAAACGGGGGGCAACCTTCTTCTTCCGCATCCTCTTTGCCGTCGTCGCTCTGCTCGCGGGTGTCGCCGCCCTGATCGGCAGGGAGAGCGCCGTCGCCTCCATCGTCGCCGCCTTCGGTCTGATCCTGATCGTCGACGCCTCCTTTAAGTTAAACTCCACCGTGCTGGCAAAGCGCTTTCGCTCCTCTCTTTGGTGGGTCTTGCTCGTGATCGCGCTGCTTCTGATCGCGGGAGGATTCTCCCTGATCCGCTTCCGCATCGAGGATCGCACGTGGCTTGCCTACCTGCTCGGCGCGCTTCTCGTGCTTGACGGAATTGCCAATCTGCTGACGCCCTTCTATCTCTCGATGTGGAAGACCGTATCGGCAAAGGAAGAGCAAGCGCTTCCCGAAAAGTCCGAAGAAACGAATGAAAAACGCTAAATTTGAAAACAGTTATTTGCAAAATCACGGCAGAACTTCGCTTTTCGAAGTCCTGCCGTGATTTTTTGCTTTGATCTTCGGAAGGGGTTTTCAGAATTCTACCTCGAATGCCGCCATGGCGTACGGGAGAATATCCGAGAGGGTGACCGTATCGCCCGAGAGGGTGGCGGTACAGCCGACGGTCGCCGTGATCCGCTTCGGCGCGGGAGAGAGAACGACCTTCGGCTCCTTTACCGCGTCGGCAAAGAAATTCCAGAGTCCGACGGCGCGGCGTCCCTCTCCGTCCTTGCAAAGGAGGTAGAGGTCGGGATTCCCGAAACAGACGGCGGGCAGAGGATGCCCGAGGCGCGCGGCGAATGCCGCGACCTGCTTTTGTCTTTCGTAGCTCTCGTAAATACCGATGACCGACTCTTCCCTGCGGTCGCCGACGCGCTTCACCGTGAAGGGAAGGACGAGGAAGGACGTGCCCTCGGCGTTCGTATAGGAGAAGGTCCCGCTCACGCGTGTGCCGTCGGTATCGACGAATTCGCTCTCGATCACGGCGCCCGCCTTCGGCGTCGTGCGCCACTTTGTCCCGCCGAACAGGAAGACGTTCTCCCCGCTCGCCGTGAAGTGCTCGGTCGGCAGAAGAAGGGGCTCGCCGACCGAGAGAAGTCCCGTGTCGATGCCACGCGACTCGAGGATCCTTGCCGCCCCGAGATCGAGGATCGCGCCGTTTTTCAAACGTGCGGGGTCGATCTGTCTTGCGTCCTCACCGAAGACCACGTAGGGGCACTCTCCCCCGTCCGCCTCAAAGGTGAGGGGGAAGGAACAGGAGCCGACGAAGCAGGCGCCGTCGTTCAACCCGTAGCCCGGGGTCTCGAAGGTCTCGGGCAGTTCGGCGTCGCGGAGGGTGTGCATGACCGCGGGATGGCGGATGCCGACCGCGGTCTTTCCTCCGAAGAGCTTCTCGATCGCTGCGTGAGTCTCGCGGTTCTCCGCCGCGGCGCGGCAATAGCCCTGCTCGTACGTCGGGCTTGCGTAATAATCGACGGTATATTTATGGATGCCGCCGAGGTTGCCGTCGGCATGAAGCAACGTATCGAAGCCCTCGAGGAAGGAGGCGGGGACGGCATAGCGCGGGCGGGGATAGCTGTCCCCCTCCGAGAGAACGGTCATGCCGCGCCCCTTCACGTGGTGCGCCTGCATCCGCTCGAAGTCGATGACGTCGTGCATTTTTCTGTCGGGAGGATTCATGGCGATCCAATAGGGCGCGCCGATGAGACGGAGGAAGGGGCGGTTCCCTTCTCCCGCGAAGATCTCGGCGAGCTCCGCGCTCTCCACGCCGTCGAGATCCCATGTGGAAAGGCAGCCGCAAAAGCCGATCGTGATCCCCCGATCGACGAGATCGACGGCGGCGCGGATCTCCCGCGCGAAATCGCGGAGGGTATCTCCCGAGAGCTTCAGCCATGCGTCGCGATAGCGGCTCGGCTTGCCAGTATAGACGAGATCGCGGATCTCCTTCGCCTCCGGCACGTCCTCTCTGCCGACCGCCTTCGCAAAGGCGCGGCGGTGCCGCTCACAAAAGCAGGTCATGCCGTAGGTCCCGCGGCTCAGGCGGAAGTCGTCGTCGATCAAAAGGAGCTTCGCCCCGCAGGACGCGATCTCGGCGATCCAACGGCAAATGTCGCGGGAAAAATCCTTATCGAGGGGGCAATACGCCGCGTGCAGAGGGGTGCCGTCCTGAAGGACGAGGGGAGTATACGGTCCCGGGGTGCCCCAATCGTGCCCCATGCTCTCTCCGACCCAGACGCCGACGGTGAAGCCTTCCTTTTCATAATAGGGGATCAGCTCCCGCAGAAGTGCGAGATCCTCCTTCGGCGAGAAGCGGTATTCCATCTTTCTTGTCAGGGTCAGAAACACGGTGTCCGCGCCGCATTGCCGCAGCGCCGCGAGCGTGCCTTCCTTATCAAAGCCCTGACGGGCCATTACGGGGACGGAGGTACGGTACATGTCATTTTCTCCTCTGCTTTCGCGCATATCGCGCGAGGTGATGCTTCATTCTATCACGAAACGCGAAAGAAGAGAATGAAATATTCTGTTCCGATGGAGAATTGACGCCGACGGCGGAATGCTTTCCGCTCTTCGCTCCGCACACTTTCCGAAAACGAAAAAAATACGGCGCTCCCCGCACGACCGTGCGTCGGAGAGCGCCGTATTGCGGGACGGGAAGATCAGGCGTTGTACATCCCGTTCTTCGCGAGGTATTCGTAGAGCTGCTGCCCGTGGTTCTGCTCTTCCTTCTGGATATGCCCGAGGGTATCGCGGAGCGTGGGGTTCGAAAACTCGAAGATGCTCACGTCGTAGAGAGAGGAGACGTGCTTTTCCATCGCGAGAGCGTCGCGGCAAAGGTAGGCGTCCTTCTGCTTATCCTCCACACCGCAGGAGGAGGGTGCGCCCTCGTAGGTCTGGCTGACCGCGCTCGGCGCCGCGGGAGAGCTCACCTCTTCGCCCGCGAGGATCTTCTCGACGGTTTGCAGATGGCTCTGCTCGGTGGAGCGGATGGCAGAAAAGAGATTTTTCAATGCGCCGTCACAGGCGTCCGCGCCGTATTTTCCGTACTTTTCGATGCAGAGCTCCTCCTGCGATTTGAGGTCCTTCAGAAGTTCGGTTTCTTTTTGCGTCAGGTTCATGTTTTTTCCTCCGTGATTTCGATTTCACGGTCAGTATGGACGACGCGGCGCGGTTTTATTCAGCCCGCCCTACGACTTTTCCTTCGGCAGGGACACCGCGACGACGGTGAGATCGCCGAAGATCTCCGTCTCGCCGCTCCCCGCGGGGAGAAAGAAGGTATCGCCTGCGGTGCATTTTTGCCCGTCTATCGTTCCTTCTCCTTCGGTCACTGTCAAGGATAAAAAAGAGGTTTTATCGACGAATAGGCTTCTTTTTATAAAGTTTTGTTTGTAAACATGCGTTTCAAAGTACGGAGTCAAGCCGATCAGCGTGGGGTCGTCCGATACGGGAGGTGTCGGCTCGTAGGGGGAAAGCGTGGCGACCTCGAGCGCTTTTTCGAGATGGAGGGGGCGCGGTTTCCCGTCCGTGCCGAGCCGTCCGTAATCGTACAGGCGATAGGTCAGGGTGCTGTTCTCCTGAATTTCGAAAAGAAGGACGCCCGCGCCGATGGCGTGGACGGTGCCCGGTGGGATGAGGTAGCTCTCTCCCCTCTTCACGGGAAAGAAGCGAAGCAGGTGCTGCGCCGTGCCGTCGAGCGTCGCGCGGCGCAGAGTCTCGGCATCGACGGCGCTCGTCAAGCCGATGTAGATGCCCGCGTTCGGCGCGGCGTCGAGAATGTACCACATCTCACACTTGCCATACTGTCCTTCATGCGCGAGGGCGTAAGTGTCCGAGGGATGCACCTGCACCGAGAGGTCGCGCGCGGCATCGATGAATTTTGTCAGGACGGGAAAGAAGGGCATGTTTTCGGCGCGGGTGCCGAAGGCTTCCCTTCCGAAGACCTCCGAGACGGGACGTCCGTCCGCGAGGCGGGACTCCGCACCGGGAACGAAGGAGAGCTCCCAGCTCTCTCCGAGCGTGTTGCTCTCCGAAGTCTTTCCGTAGGCTTTCAGTCGGTCGCCGCCCCACGGCGTGATATGAAGAGAGGGGGTCAGACGGTAGGCGGGCATCGGGATTCCTCTTTTCGTTTTTCTTCCATTATACCGCGCCGCGGCTTCCCTGTCAAATAAAAATTGTGAATTTTCGCAAAAAGTATTTATTTTTATTCTTTTATATGGTATAATCGGTATGTTATTATGCGGAGCGCGTGAGAGTTCAGAATTCAGAATTAAGAATTATGAATTAAGAATTATGATTTCGAACTTGCGTTGCCTCCGTGCCCTAAGAAAGGAAGCCTTTGCGTTTTGCGAAGGTAGGGTCTTCAAATTGAAAAAATACAGTGACGGAAAATGCCCCGAGCGCTGTAACCGCGTAGGCGGTCAGGCGGTGCTCGAGGGTGTCATGATGAAGGCGGGCGAGCACACCGTGACGACCTGCCGCAAGGAGGACGGGTCGCTCGCCGTTTACGACGACAGCTTCGTCTCCGTTCGGAAAAAGCATAAGCTTCTGAACCTGCCGATCCTGCGCGGGGTTATCAACTTCGTCGAGATGATGAAGCTCAGCTTCAAGACCATGTCGGTCTCGGCGGACGCGATGGGACTCGAGGAGGAAGAGGGACGCTTCGAAAAGTGGCTCAAAAAGCATTTCGGCATCGGTGTCACCGAGGTGGTGACCGTGATCGGGGTAATTCTCGGTGTGGCGTTGGCTCTCTTTTTGTTCCTTTGGCTCCCGACCTTCCTTGCGGGGTTGTTTGACACGGCGGTCGGCAGTGTGCTCGGCGCGTGGCGTGCGGTGCTCGAGGGTGTGATGAAGATCGGCATCTTCCTCGTCTACCTTTGGCTCGTGTCCCTGATGCCCGAGATCCGACGCGTCTTCATGTACCACGGGGCGGAACACAAATCGATCGCCTGCTTCGAATCGGGCACCGAGCTGACCCCCGAGAATGCGAAGAATTACACGCGCTTTCACCCGCGTTGCGGGACGAGCTTCATGTTCTTCATGATCCTGATCGGCATCTTTGCGGGCTTGTTTATCCGCCTGATCTTCCCCGATCTGCCAAATCTTGTTTACGTTTTGATCCGTCTTCTGATCCTTCCCCTCGTGGTCGGCATCGGATATGAATTTATCATGTATGCGGGCAAGCACGAAAATCCCTTGACCCGTGCGCTCTCCGCCCCCGGGCTGTGGGTACAGCGGCTGACGACAAGAGAGCCCGACCTCTCCATGCTCGAGGTGGCGATCACCTCTCTGAAATGCGCCCTGCGCGACGACTTCCCCGAATTCAGGGAATTCTATGAGAGCCGTCCGTGGGAGAAGAAAGAAGAATCTCTTCCTTCCGACGTAACGGAAGCGGCGGCAAACGAAGCCGACAGCGCCCCCCGCGCGGAGGACGCGCAGGTGACGGAAGCATCGGGCGACGAGAGTGTTTCTCCCGTGATAGCGGAAGAGGCGCGGGTCTCCGAGGCGGAAAACGCGATCGATGCGAAGGCGGTAATCGAAACGGAAGAAAGCGACACGACCGAAACGAATGACATGACCGCTTCGGAAGAAAACAACATGACCGAAGCGAACGGCACGACCGAAGCGGAAGAAAACGGAACGGCCGAGAACGCCGCCCCGACGGACGACGTGACCGAACGCGAAGAGGGTGAGCAAGGAGCCTCGGCATGACCGTGCGGGAGGCGGCGGCAAGACTGCGCGCCGCGAACATCCCCGAACCGCTTTATGAAGCAAGACGATTGTTCGAAGCCTTCGCAAATATCCCCGTCGCCGCGCAGATCGGGCGCGACCCGTCCTCCGACGCGCCCGCGCTCGAGCGGGCGGTCAAACGGCGGGAGGCACGGGAGCCGCTCGCCTACATTCTCGGCGAATGGGGCTTTTACAAGGAGAGCTATCTTCTCTCCCCCGACTGTCTCATTCCGCGCGAGGACACCGAGCTTCTCGTCGAGACGGCGATCTCGGAGCTTTCCTCGGGCGCGGTCTTTGCCGATCTGTGCACGGGGTGCGGCTGTATCGGGCTCTCGGTGCTAAAACACACGGCAGGAACGCGCGCGTTGCTCCTCGACATTTCGGAGGGCGCCGTGCAAACGGCAAGGACGAACGCCGAGCGGCTCGGACTCTCGGACCGCAGCGAGTTTCTCGTCGCGGACGTGAAGAGCGCTACGATCGGCGGCGGCTTCGACGCCATTTTATCGAATCCTCCTTATATCAAAAAGGACGTCTATCCGACCCTTGCCGCGGAGATTGCGTGGGAACCCGCGCGCGCCTTTCTCGGCGGGGAGGACGGAATGGAATTTTACCGCGTGTTCCTCTCACGTTACAAAAATTGCCTGTCGCCGAACGGTTTTTTTGCCTTCGAGATCGGGTACGATGAAGAGGACGCCATCCGCGCCCTCGCCGCAGAGCACGGCTTTTCCTGCCGCGTCCTCTGCGACCTGTCAAACAACCCGCGCGTAGCCGTACTACGCAAAGAAAAAGAGTAAAAAGAGTAAAAAAGCGAAGCCTCACACGCCGAGCTTTGCCGAACCGAAAAAGCAAAACCTCAACAAAAAGCAAAAAACGCAAGCCCGCTCCGAATTCATAATTCATAATTCATAATTCTTAATTCATAATTCTGAATTCTGAATTCTTCATTCACCCCTCTCACCCTTTCCCTCCCCCTTCATATACTGCCCGTGAGGTGATGTATCATGAAGAAAACGATCGCCGTTCTGTTCGGCGGTAAGGGGTGGGAACACACGGTCTCCTGTGCCTCCGCAGGGGCTGTCCTCTCGTGGCTCGACCGTGAAAAATTCGCCCCGCTCCCCGTGGCGATCACGAGGGAGGGCGATTTCTTTCTCTATCGCGGGTCGTACGATCGGATCGCGGACGCGAGCTTTGCCGAGGATCGCGGGCATCTGACACCGACCTTCCCCGTGAGGCTCTCCGGCAAATGCGGCTTTCTCGAAGGGCGGCGCGTGCGGGAGGTCGACGGAGTGATTCCCTGCCTGCACGGGGACTTCGGCGAGGACGGACGGGTGCAGGGACTGCTCGACTGTGCGGGGCTTCCGTACGTCGGTGTGGGATGCGCCGCGGGCGCCGTCGCCGCCGACAAGGCAATGACGAAGGCGATCGCACGCACGCTCGGGATCCCGACGCTGCCGTGGCTCCTCTTCTCCGGGAACGAAGGAGAGGACGAAGTGCTCCGCGTCGTGCGCGAGACCTTCGGCGACGAAGACTTCCCCGCGCTCTTCCTCAAGCCGAACGCGCTCGGCAGCTCGGTCGGCGCCTCTCCCGCAAGCAGCGAGGAAGATTTCCTCGACGCGTACCGCACCGCCGCACGGCTCGGCAGAGTGCTCGTCGAACCGATGCTTTTGCATCCGCGGGAACTGGAGGTCGCGGCGCTCCTTACCGAGGGCGTGCCGATCCTCTCCTACCCCGGGGAGATCGACTCGGGCGCCGAATTTTACAGTTACGAAGAAAAGTATGCGGGCGACACCGCAAAAATCACGCTCACACCCTCCCTCGACGGGGAAACGGAAGAAGCGCTTTACACTTACAGCACGTCCCTTCTTTCCTATCTCGGATGTCGGGGACTGTCGCGCGTAGATTACTTTCTTACCGAAGACGGGAAGCTCTATTTCAATGAGATCAACACCTTCCCGGGCTTCACCTCCATCAGCCTGTATCCGCGGCTGATGGAACGGGCGGGCATCCCGCCGCGGGAGCTTCTGACACGGCTCGTGGAGGCGGCGATTGATCGGCGTCTTTGACAGCGGGGTCGGCGGGCTCTCGGCGCTCGCCATCCTCCGCTCCCGCCTGCCGCGTGCCGATCTGTGTTACTTTGCGGATACGGGTAACGCGCCTTACGGCACGAAGAGCAACGCGGAGCTTTGCCGTCTCGTGGCGGCGGACATCGACCGTCTGCGGGAGGCGGGATGTCACAAAATTCTCATTGCCTGCGGCACGGCGAGCAGTATCTACGAAAAACTGCCGACCGAATATCGGCTCGGCGCCTTTCCCATTCTTCTCCCAACGGCAAAGCGTGCCGCCCGCGTGACGAAAAACGGGAAGATCGGGATCCTCGCCACCGAGGCGACCGTCAGGCTCGGTGTCCTCGAGCGGGCGGTGCGCAAGGAGCTTCCGGACGCCACGCTCTTCTGTGCGGCGGCGGGCGAGCTCGTCACGTTGGCGGAAGAGGGTCGCACCTCCGACCGCGACCCCGTCGCACGGGCAGCGGTCGAACGGGCACTCCTCCCCTTTTCGGGGAGCGGCATCGACACGCTGATTCTCGGTTGCACGCACTTTCACCGCCTTTCGGCATTGATCTCCAAGCGGATGCCGAAGGTCGATCTCGTCTCCGCCGCCGAGGAAGGGGCGCACGCCATGATCCGTGCTCTGTCCCCCGAAGAAACGTGCGGAGGTGCGAGACTCCTGTTTCTGAAGGACACGGCGGAAGCCGTCAAATGACCGTCGGAAAAGCGGGAAAGTAAAAAAACGCTATCGACAGTCACGGAGAGTCGCGGCGTAGAGAAACGCGAAGATCTGCACGATACCAATCGTCAAACGAACATAAAAAGCGCGTCGGGGCGGACGCAAAAGGGAGTGACCCGCAAGGGCGGGAAGCTACAAAAATGCGGCGCCCGAGGACGTAAGATCCCATTCGGAAAAAACAAAGCAAAGGAAGATCAAGATGTCAAAGTACAGAAGAGGCAGAATCAACGACGCGGTCGCCGAGGAGCTCGGCGTCGCCCTGCGCGAGGTGCGCGAGCCGAAGGTCGTCGACAATTTCATCAGCATTACCCGTGCGGAGGTCGCACCCGATCTCAAATACGCGACGGTGTGGTTCTCCTGCATGGGGGACACGAAGGAGGCGCTCGCGGGGCTTGTAAAATGCACGGGGATGCTCCGCCACCATCTCGCGGTGACGCTGAATCTGCGCATCACGCCCGAGCTCCATTTCGTGAAGGATGCCTCCATCGAGCACGGCGCGCACATCGCCGAGTTGCTCGAAAAGATCGAAAGATCCGAGCCGCACACGGCGCCCGAGGGAGAGGAAGAGTATGAATAACGTTCGCCCTCTTTCGGCAGAGGAATTCGCAAAGGAGCTCTTCTCCGTCGAGCGTCCCGTCATTCTGACGCATACGCACCCCGACGGGGACACCGTAGGTACTGCGGCGGCGCTTGCCGCGGCGTTCCGTCAGGTGGGAAAGGTCGTATACTACGCCTCGGAGGAGCCGCTGCCCTCCCGCCTTGCCTTTCTGGCTGTGGGAACGCCGCGCGCCGAGAGCCTTGACGGCATGACCCCCGTCGCGGTGGACATTGCCTCCCCCGCACAGCTCGGGCGGCTCTCCGAGAAGCTCGACGGAGGGCGCGGGGTCGCTCTCATGCTCGACCATCACGAGGTGGGCGAGCCGTTCGCCCCGTACTACTTGATCAAAGGGGCGTCCAGTGCGGGCGAGGTACTGCTCACCGTGCTTGACGCGGCAGAGCGCGCGGGAATATTGACGCTCACGAAGGAGATCGCCGCGCCGCTCTATGCCGCGATCTCCTCGGACACGGGATGCTTCCGCTTCTCCAACGCGACGGCATCCACCTACCGCGCCGCCGCGAGACTTCTCGAGCTCGGCATCGACGCGGCGGATATCAATCACCGTCTCTTCGACTCGAAGAGCGCGGGACAGCTCGCCGCCGAGGGACTCACGGCGAGAATGCTATGCACGCCTCTGCCGCACGTTTCGGGGGTTTGTATTTCCCGCGCCGCGCGCGAAGCGCTCGGGTGTCCTCTCTCGGATTTCGAGACCTCGATCGACGTCGTCCGCTCTCTGGCGGGCACCGAGATCGCGTATGTCATCAAGGAGACGGACGACGCCCGTTTCCGCATCTCTCTGCGCTCGACCGAAGCGGATGTCGGCGCCGTCGCGGCGACGCTCGGCGGCGGCGGGCATGTCCGTGCGGCGGGTTGCGCCATCGATGCACCCGACGTCGGAGCCGCAGAGGACAAGCTGATCGAAGCGATCCGAAACGCGAATATTTTATAATTAAGAAAATTTCGTAAACTATACTTATCATTTTAAGGAGAACGTACTATGAAAACCGTAAGAAAAGCTATTATTCCCGCCGCGGGGCTTGGTACGCGTATGCTCCCCATCTCCCATGCGGTACCGAAGGAAATGCTCCCGATCGTCGACCTCCCCGCCGTCTATTATCTTGTCGAGGAGGCGGTGAAGAGCGGGATCGAGGAGATCCTCATCATCACCAACCGCGACAAGGAGGCGATGGAGGACTTCTTCGACCTCTCGATCGAATACGGCGACGCCCTGCGTGTGAAGGGAAAGACCGCGGAAGCCGAACGCCTTCGCGAGATCGCGAACATGGCGAACATCTACTTTCTCCGTCAGAAGGAGACCAAGGGTCTCGGTCACGCGGTCGGACGGGCGCGCACCTTTGTCGGGGACGAGCCCTTCCTCGTTCTCTACGGAGACGACATCATCTTCTCGAAGACGCCCGTCTGCCGTCAGATGATCGACGTATACGAGACCTACAAAAAGCCGGTCGTCGGCGTCAAGCCCGTCCCGATGGCGGACGTCGCGAAATACTGCTCTCTGAAGATCGAGTCCGTCGACGGGCGCAACGACCTTTTCTCCTGCACCGACATGATCGAAAAACCGAAGCCCGGGCAGGAATTCTCCAACTATTCGATCCTCGGGCGGGTGCTTCTCACCCCCGACCTCTTCGACCTTATCGACGCGCTGACCCCCGGGGCGGGCGGCGAATATCAGCTGACCGACGCAATGGCGCAGAAGGCGCGGGCGGACGGCGTTCTCGCGCTCGACTTTGAGGGCGTGCGCTACGACATGGGCGCGAAGCTCGGCTTCCTGACGGCGAACGTCGTGCGCGGGTGCGAGCATCCCGAGACGGGCGAGGCTTTCCGGGCGTTTCTCAAGGAATTCGTCAAGACCCTTGACTGACACGACGCCGCTTTACGAAGATTCCCGCGTGGCGCCGACCTTCGGTGTCCGAGAGGGAGCAGAAAATACGCCTCCGCGCTTTTGTGAGGGGACGGGCTTAAAAGACGCGTCCCGCCCCGACAAAGCGACGGGAGAAAAAGAAACGACGTGTTCCGACGGCTCCGCGGTAGCGAAAGATACGGTGTGCTCCGATGGCTCTGCGGTAGCAAAAGAAGCGGTGCGCTCCGACGATGCTGCGCAAGCGAAAGGCGGCGTACCCGTGATTACGGTCAGAGGCGCGGAGGAGGGCGATCTTTCTTCCCTTCTCGCGATGGAAGCCGAGTGCTTTCGAACGCCGTACCGCGAAGGGGCGCTTCGCCCGATGCTTTCCCAATCCTTTGCGAAAAATTATCTCGCGCTCTCGGGCGGCGAGGCGGTCGGCTACCTCCTCGCGACGATGATCGCGGGGGAGTCGGAGATCCTGCGCATTGCGGTGCGAAAAGAGATGCGCGGCAGGGGCATCGCCCGCGCCATGCTCTCCCGCCTGCTCGAGGAGCTGCCCGGAGACACGGCGTACTTTCTCGAGGTGAGACGGAGCAACGCCGCGGCGATCGCGCTCTACAATGCCTTCGGCTTTGACGCCTATGCGGAGCGGAAAAATTACTATAAGGATCCGACGGAGGACGCGGTGCTCATGCGCCGTTTGCCGAAAGAAGAACCGAAATAACAGCGACTTCGGGCATGTGCCCCTGTCAAAGAAAGAATATACGATGAACATTCTCGCTTTTGAAAGCTCCTGCGACGAAACCTCTGCCTCGGTCGTCGCGCGGGAGGCGGACGGAACCTTCCGCGTCCTCTCGAACATCATCGCCTCGCAGGTCGAGACGCACCGTCTCTACGGCGGTGTCGTCCCCGAGATCGCGAGCCGCGCGCACATCGAGGCGATCTCCGAAATTACATACGAAGCGCTGAAGGTGGCGGGCGTGCCCCTCTCCGAGATCGGGCTTGTCGCCGTGACGGCGAATCCCGGGCTGATCGGCGCGCTCCTCGTGGGCGTCAACTTTGCCAAAGGGCTTGCCGCGGCGAACGGCATCCCGCTCGTCGCCGTCGACCACATCAAGGGGCATATTGCCGCCGCCTACCTTCCCCGCGAGGGGGAGGGGGTGCCGACGCCCCCCTTCCTCGCTCTCGCGGTATCGGGCGGACACACGGCGATCTACCGTGTCGACTCCTACACCGACTACCGTCTCATCGGGACGACGCGGGACGACGCCATCGGCGAGTCCTTCGACAAGGTGGGACGCCTGATCGGCATTCCCTATCCTGCGGGTCGAGGATTCGACGAACTTGCCGCCCGCGGATTCGAGGAGGCGGTCGGTGCGGGGGGTAAAGTCTTCTCCCGCTATCGGAAAAGTGCCGCCTACCATGATCCCGCGCTTACGCTTCCCTCCCCCGCGCTCGCGGACGGGACGCTCGATTTCTCCTTCTCGGGGTTAAAAACGGCGGCGATCAATCTGCTTCACCGCTTTGAACAAAGCGGTGAGGAAGTGCCCCGCGCGGCATTTGCCGCCCGCTACACCTACGAGGCGGTAGAGGCGGTCGCCAAAAAGATCGGCGCGGCGCTCGACCGTGAGAAGGTCACCTCTCTTGTCGTGGCGGGAGGCGTCGCGGCAAACTCGCACCTGCGCGCAAGGCTCGCCGAGGTGGCGGGCGTGCGGAGGATCCCCCTCTTCCTTCCCCCTCTCGCCCTCTGCGGTGACAATGCCGCGATGATCGCGGCGCAGGGATATTACGAATACGAGGCGGGACATCTTGCCGACGCATCCCTGAATGCGAGTGCGGCGGATTCGGTAAATTGACAACTTTTGTATCCATATTACAGGAATAAGGAAGGCTATGGAACGCATAGACAAACTGAAAGGCACATTTGAACAGCGGGAAGAGCTCGCGGGGAAGCCCGTCGTTTCTCCCGCCGTGATCAAACGGCTTCCGCGCTATCACCGATACCTCGGCGAGCTTATCCGTCAGGGGCGTATGCGCATCTCCTCGGCGGAGCTGTCCAAGATCATGGACGTGACCGCCTCGCAGATCCGACAGGACCTCAACTGCTTCGGCGGCTTCGGTCAGCAGGGGTACGGATATAACGCGAAGTATCTTTACAGCAAGATCAGCGAGCTTCTCGGCACGACGGAGGGCTATACCGCCGTCATCGTCGGCGCGGGAAACCTCGGTCGGGCGCTCGCCGCGACGCACATGTTCGAGCGGCGGGGAGTAACGCGCACCGCGATGTTCGACATCCGCCCCGAGCTTGTCGGCACCGAGATCTGCGGGATCCCCGTGTATCACACCGACGACCTCTTCGAATATTGCAAAAACAACGGCACCGACATCGGCGTGCTGACCGTGCCGAAGGAGGCGGCGCACGACGTGGCGCGCACGCTTTCCGACGCGGGGGTGCGCGGGATCTGGAATTTCGCGAATATGGAGCTTCCCTCCTCCTTCGGGAGCGGGACGGTGGTGGAAAATATCCACCTCGGCGACTCGCTCATGACCCTCTGCTACGCCGTCAAGACCCAAAACGAAGAAAAAGAAAAAGATAAGGAGAGGGAGGCGTCGGATGAAGCTTGATTTTAAGGACGGATGCGTGCCCGCCGACCTTTCCGAGAGCGGGTCGCTCGCCGAAGCGACGCGCGAGGAGCTGGCGACCCTCTTATACTGCCTTTGCCGTCGGGAGCTCCCCGAGGTCTCCGAGATCGCCCGCGCCATCGGCGCGAGCGACGCGCGGGTGCGCGCATCCCTTGCCTATTGGGAGGCGACGGAGCTCCCCTCGGGGAATGTCCGTCATGAATTTCCCTCTCGACTGCGCGCGGGAGAGCTCCGCGAGGAGAGTGCCGCCGAGGTGGCGCGCACCATCCGCGACGGCGAGCTTGCCTCCCTCATGGAGGAATGCGCGCGCCTTCTCGGCAAGCCGACGTTGAGCGGCAAGGACGCGCACAACATCACCGCCCTGTATACGCAGTACGGGTTGACCGAAGAGTACATCGTCACCCTTCTGTCCGACCTCGTGCGTCACAGCATGGAGGGACGGACGACGGTCAATCGCCTTGTCAACACGGCGCTCCGCCTCGCGGACGAGGGCATCGAGACCATCGATGCGCTGAACGAACACTTCCGCCTGCGCGACGCGACGGGAGAGTGGGAGCGCTCGGTGCGCCGCATCCTCGGCATTTACGGTCGCGCGCTCTCCCCGAGCGAGAAGGAACGTTTCGCCCGTTGGACGGAGGTCTACGGCTACGCCGACGACATCATCACGAAAGCCTACGACATCACGGTCGGCAACACGGGCAAGGCATCGAGCGATTATATGGATAAGATCCTCACCGCGTGGAACGCGGCGGGGCTTCACACGCTCACGGAATGTGAGCGCTATAACGAAGAGCACCGCGCGGAAGCCTCCGCAAAAGCGAAGGGCAAGACGCAAAAGGGCAAGGAAAAAGAGCGTCTCGGCACCTTCGACCCCGAGGAAGCCTTCCGCCTCGCCCTCGAGCGAAGCTACGGCGGCGCAAGATCCGATGCGGGGACAACCAAACAAGCGGGTGGTGCCGCCGATACAAAGATATCTGTCGGGTCGAGCGGCGCTACCGACGCCAAGGCATCCGTAAGATTGAATAACTCTGCCGACGCGAAAACGACCGCGAGGTCGGGCGATACCGACGTGAAGACGACCGCGAGGTCGGGCGATACCGACGTGAAGACGACCGCAAGATCGGACGCCGCCGACGCGAAGGACACATGCGACGGGAACGCCGCGAAGAGCGCGGGCGGCACCGCGCCCGCGCGGGACGACCGTCAGAAACGAACATAACCGAAAGGAGTCCGCATGTACATCTCCGATAACTACAAAAAAGTCAAAGAGGCTCTGGAGGCAAAGCGCCTCGCCGCCGTGCGGGAAGCCGACCTGCACAACGAAGAGCTGCGCGAAAAGTTCCCCGAGATCCGAAAGATCGACGCGGAATTGACGCGCACGGGGCTTACGATCTTCCGCACCGCGCTCTCGGGCGGGGACATCACGCCCGTGAGAGAGCGGAATCAGGCGCTGTGCGCCAAGCGGCGGGAGCTGCTTCTCTCCTACGGCTACCCGAGCGACTACACCGAGGTGCACTACGCCTGCCCCGACTGCCACGACACGGGCTATATCGATACGAAAATGTGCCACTGCCTGCGCGAGGCGCTCATCTGCGAGAACCTCCGAAGCTCGGGCATCGGGAATCTCATCGAGACGCAATCCTTCGAAAATTTCGACCTTTCGCACTACCGTGCGAGCGAGGAGGAATACCGCAGGATGGTGCAAAACTTCGAGGCGGCAAAAGCCTATGCCGAAAACTTCCCGAAGAACCGCGGCAATCTGCTCCTCATCGGTCCGACGGGAACGGGAAAGACGCACCTTTCGACCGCCATTGCAAAGACCGTCATTTCGCAGGGCTTCGACGTTCTCTACGACTCGATCCAGAACATTCTGTCGGCGTTTGAGCACGACCGCTTCCGCTCGGGGTACGGGCAGGACGAACAGAGTGCGAAAAAGTATCTCGACGTGACCCTGCTCGTGATCGACGATCTCGGCACGGAATTCACGAACGCCTTCACCGTCTCGGTGCTGTATAATCTTCTGAACGAGAGAGAGAACCGCGGACTCTCGACCGTGATCTCCACCAATCTCTCGGTCAAGAAGCTGACCGAGATTTACGAAGATCGCATCTACTCCCGCATGATCGGTTCTCAGTATCAGATCCTGCAATTCGTCGGAAAAGATTACAGATTGTATCGTTAAGTTTACAATTTTTCGCAAGAAAGGAAATATAACCATGAAAAAACTCACGATCTCATCCCGCAAGGATTACCCGCTCTTCATCGTTCTCGGTGCGCTCGCCGTGATCGCCGCCGTGCTCTTTGCCCCCTTTTGGAAGAACACCGACGTTTTCTTCTCGACATGGGGCGTGACGGCGCTGAACCTCATGATCGCCGCCGTCCTTCTCGTCTATCTCTTCACCTTCCTCTTCCCGAAGATCCTGCACGGCTCGCGCGGTGCGGTGCTCGTGCTGACGCTTGTCGAATTCCTCGCGATCTTCCTCATTGCGCTCGGCTGCATCCTCTCGCAGTTCAAGGTCATCAACATTTCGGGCGCCTGCGCCATTCTCGGGCTCTGCCTCTTCTGCCGCGGCACGGTGGAGATCTTCCGTGCGTACTACTATCGCGGCGGGAATTCGAAGCCCTATCCCGTCTGGTGGCTCGGCGTCGCCATTCTGATGGTCGCCTTCGGCACCTACTGCTTCGCGAAGCCCCTCTTCACCGACGAGCAGATCCTCTGGATCTTCGTGATCCTTCTGCTCCTCCTCGGAGCGGCGCTCATTACCTACGGCATCCTCTGCCGTCCCGAGCACAAGGGCGGCAAAAAGTCCAAAAAGAGCAACAAATAAAGTACAAAAGAAATCGACCGTGTGAGGAATATTCATCTCTTCGCGCAAAATGCCGTCACGCAGAACGGCGACTTCCAATTATTATGAAATTCACGCAATAATAAAACGCAAAAAACGAACCGTCGCAAAGAAGATGTTCAAAATCCACTTACTACGGTTCGTCTTTGTTTCTGCATGTTTCCGCATACCGAGACCAATCTTGCAGAGCACCCCGAAAATCGTCAGAGTAGGGCAAGAAGGGCGGCGGTATAGTCTGCCGTTGTCGCTCCCCGACGCGTGCCGTCCGCGTGCACGGGTACCGCATCGAGCGCCCGTTCCAGGCGCTCCGCCGCCGAGTGGCGGGCGATATGATGCAGGAGCATGACTGTCGCGCGGAGAATGCTCTCGGGACTCGCGAAATCGCCGAGCCCCTCCTCGATCATGCGGGGGGCGGAGCCGTGGATCGCCTCAAACATCGCGTAGCGGTCGCCGAGGTTCGCGCTCCCTGCCGTGCCGACGCCCCCTTGCAGCTCCGCCGCCTCATCGGTGAGAATGTCGCCGTAGAGATTCGGGAGGAGGAAGACCTCGAAATTTTTGCGGACGGCGGGATTCACGAGGTTCGCGCTCATGATGTCCACGTAGTAGTCCTCCGCCGTAATGCCCGGGAATTCCTCCGCCACCTCGTGACAGATCGCGGAGAAAGCGCCGTCCGTCTTCTTCATGATATTCGCCTTCGTAACGATGGCGACTCTGCTCTTCCCGTTCTCCTTCGCGTAGGTGAAGGCGGCACGGGCGATGCGTCGGGTGCCCGCACGGGTCGTGACCTTAAAATCCATCGCGAGCCGATCGCCGATCGTGATCCCGCGACTGCCGAGGACATATTCTCCCTCGGTATTCTCGCGGAAAAACGTCCATTCGACCCCTTCCGCCGCGAGGCGAACGGGGCGCACGTTCGCATACAGGTCGAGGGCGCGGCGGAGAGCGACGTTCGCGCTCTCGGTCTTTCCGCCCTTCGGGGTCGTGGTCGGTCCCTTCAAAAGGACGTCGCAGGTCAGGATCTCCTCCATGACCTCGTGCGGCACCGTCTCCCCCTTGGCAAGGCGGTTCTCAATCGTCAGTCCCTCGATGCGGTGAAGCGTCACGCTCCCCGTCGACAGCTCCTCGGAAAGAAGGCGTCCGAGCACCCGCTCCGCCGCATCCACGATCCGCGGTCCGATGCCGTCCCCGCCGATGATGCCGATGCGGACGGGGGTGTTCTTTGTATATTCCTTCGGCGAGGCGGCGCTCTCCATCCGCTCCGTGCGGGCAAGCTGCTCGCAAAGAAGCGTGCGAAACGCGGCGACCGCTTCCTCCGTTTCCTGTTCGTAACTCATAAATTGTCAACCTTTCTTTTCATTTTGTCGAATGTTTTTTGGTATAGGGCAGAAGTCCGCCGAGAAGAAGAATCTCCCTTTGCCTCGGTGTAAAGGTAGCGACGAGGGGGATCTTTTTCCCGTTTGTCAGATTCTCGAGAAGAATTTCTCCCGATGCGAGTCCGTCAAAGACATCGGAGAGGACGAGCTCGTCCCCTGCCTGAAGCTTATCGTAATCGGCGGGATCTTTGAAGGTCAGGGGGAGGATCCCTGCGTTGATGAGGTTTGCCGCGTGGATGCGCGCAAAGCTCCGAGCAACGACGGCGCGGATGCCGAGATACAGGGGGACGAGCGCGGCGTGCTCTCTCGACGAGCCCTGCCCGTAATTCTGCCCGCCGACGATGATGCCCGCGCCCGCCTTCTCCGCGCGGGCGGGAAAGTCGGGGTCGATCACGGAAAAACAGAATTTCGAAAGATAGGGGATGTTCGACCGATAGGGCAGGATCTTTGCCCCTGCGGGCATGATGTGGTCGGTGGTGATATTGTCCCCGACCTTCAAAACGAGAGACGCTTTTACGGTATTCTCGGTCGGGTGCGCCTTCGGAAAGGGCTTGATGTTCGGGCCGCGGAGAATTTCAAGCGTCTTTGCCTCTTCGGGGGTGGCGGGCGGGATCACGGCGCTGTCATCGACGGTAAAGCGAGGTGGCAATGCGACCTTCGGCATCTCTCCGAGGGTGCGCGGGTCGGTGATCCTGCCCGTCAAGGCGGACGCGACCGCGACCTCGGGAGAGACGAGATAGACCTTCGCGTCGCGGGTGCCGCTTCTTCCCTCAAAATTGCGGTTGAAGGTGCGGAGACTGACGCCGCCCGAATTCGGCGAAAAGCCCATGCCGATGCAGGGACCGCACGCACATTCGAGCAGGCGTGCGCCCGCGGCGAGAATGTCCGAAAGAGAGCCGTCGTCGGCGAGCATACGAAGCACCTGCTTCGACCCCGGGGAGACCGAAAGGCTGACGCTCTCGGCAACGGTGCGACCGCGAAGGAGCGCGGCGACCTTCTTCATATCGTATAAAGAGGAATTCGTGCAGGAGCCGATGCACACCTGATCGACCCTGACATCCGAGAGCTCCTTCACCTTCACGACACGGTCGGGGCTGTGCGGCAGGGCGATCAGTGGCTCGAGGGTCGAAAGGTCGACGTCGATGATCTTATCGTACACGGCGTCGGCGTCGGGGAAGACGGGCACGTAGTCCTCTTCTCTCCCCTGCGCCCGCAGAAAGTCGCGCGTGATCTCATCCGAGGGGAAGACCGAAGTCGTCGCGCCGAGCTCCGTGCCCATGTTGGTGATCGTGGCGCGCTCGGGCACCGTGAGGGTCGAGACGCCCTCTCCTCCCCACTCGAGGATCGCGCCGACGCCCCCCTTGACCGTGAGGAGCCGCAGGATCTCGAGGCTGACGTCCTTCGCGGTGACAAAGGGGGAAAGTCTGCCGTGCAGATTGACGCGGTACATCTTCGGCATGGTGATAGAGTAGGCGCCGCCGCCCATCGCGACCGCGACGTCGAGTCCGCCCGCGCCGAACGCGAGCATTCCGATGCCGCCGCCCGTCGGCGTATGGCTGTCCGAACCGATGAGCGTCTTCCCCGGAATGCCGAAGCGCTCGAGATGCACCTGATGGCAGATTCCGTTTCCCGGGCGGGAAAAATAGATGCCGTGCTTTTTCGCGACGGAGGCGATATAGCGATGATCGTCCGCGTTTTCAAAGCCGGATTGTAACGTATTGTGGTCAATATAGGCGACGCTGCGCTCGGTTTTCACGCGGTCGATTCCCATGGTCTCGAATTCGAGATATGCCATCGTGCCCGTCGCGTCCTGCGTCAGAGTCTGGTCGATGCGGAGCGCGATCTCGCTCCCCGTGCGCATCTCACCCGAGAGAAGATGCGCGGCAATGATCTTTTGTGCAATGGTGTAACCCATAAAATTCTCTCTTTCTCCGCCGAGGGCGGAATCAAATGTTCCCCGCGTTTTTGTCGCAAGTGGGGCGTGCTTTATGAGGACTCGGAAGACCTCCGCAAGGGATCTTGCAAAGGGCATCGGAACGGTTCTTCGGATGTACGCTATCCGCGCTGTAAGATATGATCGCGCGCGTTCTGCACGTGGGCGGTCATGGCGCGCGCCGCCGCCTCGGCATCTCCCCGCTCGATCGCCTCATAGATCTCGCGGTGCTCCGCGGCAGACTCTGCGGCGCGGTCTCCGCTCTCGACCGAGAGCTTTCTGTATTTTTGCACCTTTTTGTGCAGGGGGAGGAGCGTATCGGCATAGATCACGCTCCCCGATGCGAGATAGACGAGCTCGTGAAAACGGCTGTCCATCGAGCGGATGTGATCGGCATCCGAGCGCCCGACGTAGTACTCCTGAAGCTCGAGCGCCTCGCCGAGTCTGCCGATCGCGGCGGGATCGGCGTTCTTTGCCGCGAGCGCCGCCGCTTCTCCCTCGATGCGCAGGCGGATGTCGAAGATGTCCTTCACGTCCTCCTCACTCACGCCGATGACGAGGATGCCCCGTCCGCCGATCTCGACGATGTGCTCCTGCTCCAATCGGCGGAGCGCCTCGCGGATCGGTGTGCGGCTGACGCCGAGATCCTCCACGAGCCGATGCTCGGTCAGAAGCTCTCCCCTCTGATACCTGCCGCCGAGCAGATCGGACTCGAGCCGCTCAAACACGCGGTCGGCAAGTGATACGTTCTTATGTTCCATCGAAAATTCCCTTTCTTCTGTTTTTCGCCCGGTGTTTCACAGTCTCGGAAGGGCACCGCCCGAGAATTCCTCGATCTTCTCCTCGATCTCCGCGGTGGAGAGTGCCGTCTGCCGTCCGTCCGCATATTCCGCGTCGATCCATTCCTTGAGCCGCAGGACGACGGGATGCCTTTTATCGAGTGCCGCGGCGGCGGGGATGGCGTAGTTTTCGTTGATCCAATAGGCGATGCCGGCAAGTCCCGAATTCTTCCCGAGCATGACGGTCGGACGCCTGCCGAGGAGCTTTTCGGTATCGAAGATGTTGTAGATCTCCTCGTCCTTGAGAAGTCCGTCGGCATGAATCCCCGCGCGGGTCACGTTGAAGTTCTTCCCGACGAAGGGAGTCATCGGCGGGATCTTGTATCCGATCTCATGGCGGAAATAGTCGGCAATCTCGGTGATCGCGGTGGTGTCCATCCCGTCGAGCGAGCCGCGCAGGGACGCGTACTCGAACACCATCGCCTCAAGCGGGATGTTGCCCGTGCGCTCTCCGATGCCGAGTAAGGAGCAGTTGACGCCCGAGGCGCCGTAGAGCCACGCAGTCGCGGCGTTTGCCACCGCGCGATAAAAGTCGTTGTGTCCGTGCCATTCGAGCATTTCGCTCGGAACGTCGGAATAGTGCTGGAGTCCGTAGACGATGCCCGCCACACTGCGCGGGAGCGCCGCCTCGGTGTAAGGGACGCCGTACCCCATCGTATCGCAGGCGCGGATCCGCACGGGGATGCCCGCGTCCTGCGACATTTTCATCAGCTCGTTGACGAAGGGAACGACGAAGCCGTAAAAGTCGGCGCGCGTGATGTCCTCGAGGTGACAGCGGGGCATGACCCCCGCCTCGAACGCCTCCGCCACCGCGGCGAGATAATGCTCCATGCATTCCTTGCGCGTCATTTTCATCTTCTTGAAAATGTGGTAGTCGCTGCAAGAGACGAGAATGCCCGTCTCGCGGATGCCGAGGTCGCGCACGAGGCGAAAATCCTCCTTCGACGCGCGGATCCACGTGGTGATCTCGGGGAATTTCAGTCCGAGGTCACGGCAGCGGCAGATCGCCTCCCTGTCCTTTTCGCTGTAAACGAAGAATTCGGTCTGGCGTATGATGCCGTAGGGGCCGCCGAGCTTCGACATCAGGCGGTAGAGGTCGACGATCTGCTTTACCGTATAGGGCTCCACCGACTGCTGACCGTCGCGGAAGGAGGTATCGGTGATCCAGATGTCCTCGGGCATTCCCATCGGGACGCGCCGATGGTTGAAGGCGATGCGCGGCACGTCGGTGTAGGGGTAAATGTCGCGGTAAAGATTCGGGTCCTTCACGTCCTGGAGCGAATATTTATAGCTTTTCTGCTCCAACAGGTTGGTTTTCGAGGATATTTCGAGCATGGCGACCTCCTTTTCCTGTTTGTATACATGTATACAATGTAAAAATATGTACCATTATACAGAAAAGTGAAGGGTTTGTCAAGAGGAAAGCGTGAAAAAAACGAAAAAAACGAAGAAAAATGCGTTTTTGCCAATAAAATGCGCTTACGCTTTTCGCGACGGAGCGTTCGCCCCTGCCGCCTTTCGGAAGCTTATGTCTCTTGTTTTTTCGAAAGAGCCGTTCTTCGCCGCTTGCCTTTCCGAAGGCGCACGGGTCTGCCCGTCCTTCGGAAAAATCGTCGGGTTCTACGGATCGGCGATATTTTTTGTGTCGGGTCTCTTCTTTTTTGGCTTGAAATTCCCGAGGGTATGTGATATAATAACATTACACGGCTTACAAAAATAAATTTTTGTATTGCATTCGCAATATGTTCTTTGCGAAACGCAAAGAACAGCCGTTCGTTGAAATATGGCGTGAAAAAGTCCTTGCAAGCAAACTTTTTCACTTATATGATAAAGGTACATTTTTTCGCGCAGGCGCTCGGGCTACCGCTTTTGCTCCTGCGGATGTTTCCGGATCGGGAAACCTGTGAAAAGGTGCGGTGCGCTCCCACGCATGACGCGCGAAGCGCTCCCGCCTTCTCCCGTCCTATCCGAAGGAGGATACATGCAAGACACAGAGACAAGCGCAAAAACCGCCGCAACAGATATTGCGGCAGGTGCGGAGCCGTCGGCATCGGCGCCGTCCGACAGCACGGGAACGGCGGTTCCTGCCGACGGGACGGAGGCGCCTGCATCGACCGATGAGGTGGCAGCGCAGCTCGCAGGGGCGGGCGCGACCGTCGCCTCTCTTCGCAAGAAGGATCTCACCATCGGCTCTCTTTGCTTTTTGGCATACACCGCGTGCTATATCGGGAAGAACATCCTGAGCTCCCTCATGCCCTCGATCTTGGAGGAGCTGCCCGAGAGTGCGGGTGCGCTCGGCACCATGACGAGCGTCTTCCTTCTGACCTACGGCATCGGTCAGCTCATCAACGGACTCGTCGGCAATTTTCTGCCTGCGAAATGGATGGTCTTCATCGGACTCTTTTTGAGCGGCGGGATCCTTTCCTTTTTACCGGCGGTGGGACTCGGAACGCTCGGGTGCGTTCTGTTCGGCATCTCGGGCTTCTTTGCCTCCATGCTGTACGGTCCGATCTCCGCCCTGATCGGAGAAAACACCGAGGACAAGGCGGCAAAGGCGATCCTCACCTTACTGAACATCGCCTCGCTCCTCGGCACTCTCGTCACCTATCTGCTCGCCTTCTTCGCCGCGATCTCTTCGGCGTGGCGTCCCTTCTTCTCGCTTGCGGGAATTCTCATGCTTGCCATTGCGTTCGTATGGCTCCCCGTCTGCACCTATATGGAGCGCACGGGCATGATCGTACGCAGAAAAAAGCAGGCGAGCGCCGCGCGGGGAGGGCATCTCCGATGCGGGATCCTGTCCGTCGCCTTTCTCTCCATGGTGATCGTCAACATGCTGAACGGTATCATCCGAAACGCGACCTCCCTCTGGGTCCCGACCTTCCTCAATACCTATCTCGGCTTTTCTACCGCGGAGACCTCCCTGATCTCCTCCGTGCTCCCCATCATCTCCATCGTCGGCACCTTCCTTTCTCTTGCGATCCTCCGCTTCTTCCGTTATGACGAAAAGATAGAGTGTCTCGCGCTCTTTCTTCTCGCCGCGCTTTGCTTTGCGACGGTCCTGCTCGTCGGCACGGCGGCAAGGCTCCTGACGCTTGCCGCGCTCTTCCTCGCCATGGCTGCCATGTACGGCGCCAGCAACATGATCTTCAGCGTATACGTGCTCCGCTTCCGCGACTTCGGCATCATCTCGGGCATGAGCGGATTTTTCGACTTTGCCTCCTACATGTCCGCCTCCGCCGCGAGCTTTCTCTTCTCCGCTCTCTTCGAGGTCGGGAACCTCTCGGGCATCGTCTTGACATGGACGCTTTCCTGCACGGCGGGCGTTCTCTTCTCCTTCGTCGCCAAGGTCTCCGAGAAAAAGAAATAAGCAAAAGCGCTTCTCATGATACCAAAAAAACGCTTATTATGCAAATCTTTCTTTGCATAATAAGCGTTTTTTGTTTTTCTCCGTTCTTGTGAAAAACACGAGCGGAGATTTTTGAAAGAGGCTTGATCGAAGCGTGCGAAGTGCCACAGTGTCAGTCTCTCCCCCCTCTCCGCGTTTTTGCGGGGAGAGGGTTCAGAGGGATTCCCGTGAAGCCTTAATTATAGGTCAGCTCCCAGATGCGGGAGAGAAGTCCGTTGTAGGGAGAGCGCTCCGGCTCGGGCGTCATACCGGATTCTTTTAAGACGTCCTTATCTTTTGCGTTTCACCGCCGAACATTGAAAAGACTTGCTTTCGGTATTCTTCTGTATTGAACATTTCGTATTCGGGGTGCGGCTCGCGCTCGGTTTCGTCCACCTTTACGTCATCCATTTTGTCAAGACGATAGGTTACGAGGTCGTTGTGTCCGTTGGAAAAACAAAGCAAATAATAGTTATCTTTGTTCCATACCATATAGGCGGGACTGACGATATAACGCTTTCCGTTCTTCCGATAAATCTTTTTATGCTTTTCGTCGTAATCGAAATACAAAAAGGATATTTTCTTGTTTTCGTCAATCGCTCTTTCAATGGTATCCACGTTGTATATCAGCGAGCAACTGCCTTTTCTGCCTTTATCCGGCGAAACAATGTGTTTTGAAACGCTTTCCGCTCGGTGCAAACAAAGCGTTTCCGCAAGTCTGTCGACAAGCGCTTTCTTTTGCGTAGCCGAGAGTTTCGACGCATTGATACTGTCGGCAATCATAACGACTTCCGCCGTTTCGAGAATGCGGTTTACGACGTAATAGTAAGTATATTTCTTTTTATATGACAAAACTTCATAACCGAATTCGTTGAGCGTGGCAATATCGTCCGCAATCACCCTGCGGATTACGCCGATACCTTTCTTTTCGAGTTCCGCGCGGAGTTCATCGGCATTCATCGCGTGATTTTCGTCGGTATGTTTACAGAGTATATCCCACCGCACAAGCAATTTGATTTTGTTGTTCTCGTTTGCCATATTCTCTCCGATTGTAGTATGAGAGCCGTCCGTCATATGGCGAACGGCTCTTTGTGAGATGGATTGTTTACTATCGCAAATTATTTGTCAAAGTTATATCACCAATCGATTTTCGTTCGGGTTTATTGCTCCGCAGAGTCAAGCGTTATCCACAGAGCAGGTACGATTCCGCCGGGGGAGGCGTTCATTTGAGCAATTTGACCGTAGTAATCGCCGGAGGTGCCATACCTATAAACGTAGTAGGTTGCCAGTCCTTTGTTTCCCTCGAAACTCGGCGAACGGGTGAACCAATCCAAAGAAGGTTGCCCTTGGAATTTTGCATAGTCCGTCGATTCTATCTTCCTTGCGATGTCGGTGCCTGCGCTTTCGGAAAAACCGTAGGCTTTGTTGGTTATATCCTGCAAGGACAGCAGGAACACCTTATCGTACGTATTGTTGCATTGATCTGCATAGCGGTTTTCCCCGTTGTTGTAATACGTCGAGTTGCTGCTTAAATTGGCGCTTCTCGCGCTGTTGTCCACAAGCGTTGTCCGGACGATTTCCTTTTGCAGGTCGTTGAACACCGTGTTGTAGAAAGTGTCGTTCAGCCACTTGCGGATAAAGGTGTATTCCCAGTTGTTGGCGTAAGTGCCTTCGGGGACGCCTTCGTCCGTGTTGAAATACTCCATGATTCCGTTGTTGTTTACATACTCGTAATCGAGATGGAGTTTGTTGAAGTCCAGCGAAAGTTCGCTCATCAAAAATGCCGAAGTAGAGGTTGCGGTCAGAATTCGCCACTTGATCGGCTCGAATCTGAACCAATATGCCTGACCGTTGCTATAACCGTTACGATATTGCCATGAATAGCAATCTACAGAGCCTACGGTTCTGAAGTCTTTTAATTTGATGCCGCGGTATTTGACGCCGTTGTAGATAACGTCTTTATACCATATCCATTCCGCACCCTCGTGGTTAAGCCAATTGTTCGGATTTTCATAATACGGATAATCCGGATATTTGCCCGCGATTTCCAAAAGTTTGGCGGTGATTGTTTCGTCTTTTTCGCAGGTCTGCATCCAGTAGCCGAAATAGATATAGTTGCCGTCACGCGTGTATTTTACGGGATTGTTTGCCTCGCAAGTGATACAGACGTCGCAAACAAAACTGTGTTTGCCGTTGGCGGGGATTTCCACTTTGGTGGTATAGTCGCAACCGACGCGCTTGCAGGTGTCGTATTCGGCGTATCCCGGTAAACAGTCGGCATCTTTCCCTTCGTGATGTTCGAGATTATGCCCCGTCGCCTTCCATATATTGCTTTCCGTGTTGGACGTATAGTCGCAACGGGAACAGGTTTTGTACTCTTTCCAATTTCCGTCTTCCGTGCAGGTGGGATAGGTCATGGGGTGTGTTACGTAATCGTGCCCGAGAGATCTGAGCAGTTTATAATTGAAATTCTCCTTGCAACCGTCGTTGGTACATTCTTCGTGTTCTTCGTATCCCCACTCGGTGCAGGTCGGCTCTTTTCTCGGAACGGTTTGCATATTGTGCCCCGTGGCGGAGAGTTCTTCGTAGCCCTCGGTTTTTCCGCAACCGTTTACGCAACGCTTGTATGCTTTGTATCCGCTTTCCGTACAAGTCGGAGCCTTTGCCTCTATATCGCGCATTTCATGTCCCGTTGTGGGGATTTCCGTCTGCTCGGTATAGGTACAGCCTGCGTTAAAACACTTTTTGCCGTGGGTAAGCCCCGTTTCTTCGCAACGCGCGTCGTAGCCTTTGACGTCTCTCAAATCGTGCTCGGCAAGTTCGCCGTATTCAAACGTTTCTCTGCCCAATTCGCCGCAAGTTTTGCAAACGAGACGATACACCGCCTTTCTTGTGCAGGTCGCTTCGTCAACGAGATTGTTTTCCGTCACTTTTTCGGTATAAACGTGAACGTGCGGTTCGTCGGGGTTTACCGCGCCCGCAACGATAAAATAGGAAAAACTTTCCGTTTCAAAGGATATTTTGTCGCCGTCAAGGGTGGTTGTAAGTTCCTCAACCGTATTGTCGCTCTTGACGTGATAGGTAACGTAACCGCTCTCGGAATAGAACGGCTTTTGCATCGTAACCTTGACTTTTCCGCTCGGCTGTACCTTTGCGCCGTCTTTCATAACGGAAATGTCGAACACGGCGACTTTCGTTTCGTCGTATGATTTGTCCGCAATCTTGCTAAGCGCGGCTTTGCCGTTTTCACTGTCCGCATCTTCGGTTTTGACTTCCAGCGTTGCGCCTTGTTCAAACTCACCGCTTACCGTAACGCCGCTGTCTGCCGTCAGTTCTTTGACAATTTCGGTTTGTGTATTGCCCGTTTCGTTGCTACCTTTATCTCCGCACGCAACGAGCGTAAGGCTTAACACAACCGCAAGTGCGATTGCAAGCAGTAAGAAGGGGATTTTTCTTTTCATAGCGTTTTACTCCTTTTTGTGTTTTCAATCGCAACCGCGACGTGAAAAAGTATTGTTCGGAAAGCCCGAAAGTCTGACGTTGAATCAAGGCTATCGGGCTTGGTGTTACCGATTATTTTTTATTTCTTTTTGAAAATACCTTTGATTGCGGCGATGAGGTCGGAGAATTTCTTTTTCTTTATTACAAACCAGAACAATGAGAATCCGCCAAGTCCTGCAACCGCAGTGCTGCCAACCGCGATACCCGCTATCGCTCCGCCCGAAAGTCCTTTCGGCTCTTCCTTGTCGATAGTAGGTTCGGTAGGATCTGTCGGGTCAGTCGGATCGACAGGCTCAACCGGATCGACAGGGTCAACGGCTTTATCCGCATACACCGCCGTGAGATTGACCTCACCCGATACGGTGAATTTATACTCAACGTCCGTTGAAACAATATTGCCGCTTGCGTCCTGCCAGCCCTTGAACTCTTTGCCTTCGGGCGCGTCGTTCGCCTTTACGGTGACTTCATCGCCGATTTTGTAACTGCCTTCGCCGCTACCGCCGTTGACTGTTACGATTGCCGAGCCTATTTTGGCAATTACGATGTTTGAAATCTCGTTGCCGTCCTTGTCGAAGTGCTTACCGCAAACGGTGCAGTCCTTATGCGCTTTCACGCCCTCGGTATCCGCCGTAGGTGCGACTTCTTCTTTCCACTCTCCGAACGTGTGCGCAACGTAGTCAATCTCGACTTCGCGCGTTTGCGTTGCAAAGGCGGAGTTTGCAAAGGTCGCCGTATAACGCATTTTGCCTTTTTCCGTGCAGGTTGCAGCCGTTACAATCGCACCGCTTGCCGTAACCGTTTCGGATTCCTTGTGCGTGCCGTCGTTTGCGCAAACTCTTTCCGCTTTGCAGACGTTGTTTTCCCAAGTGTAAGTCGGCGCTCCGTAGTTGTGTCCCAATACGTTTCCGTATTCTTTTCCGCAAACTTCGCAAACGGCTTTATGTTCGCAAGTCGCTTTTCCGCCGGAGTGGGCTGCTTTGTCCAAAATTTCCGAACAACCGCTGTAAGTACACTTGTGATAGTGGTACGTTCCGTCCGCCGAATTATGCCACTCGCTGTCCGCCGTATGCTCGTAATGTCCTGCGGGAGCGATTACATAACCGCACTTTGTGCATTTCTTGTCGTGTGCCTCGTCCGCTTTGTCTCTGTCCGGCGTATGCGCTTCAAAATTCAATTTGTTGGCGCAAGTCGAGCAAGTGTCCCAGTGTCCCGAACCGTCTTTTCCGCCGTACTGCGTTGTGGTATGCTCTTTTGTTGTTCCGTAAGTGGTTCTGCACACGTCGCAAACAGCCTTTTCAGTGCAGGTTGCCGTTCCACCGGAGCAGTTGACAGTTTCTTTATGTTCGGCATTCCTCTTGCAGGTGCGGGAGTGCGTATCGTTTCCGTTGCTTACCCAAGCATTCCAGTCGTGTGCGGTATCGTCGATTGAGATTTCAAGTGCGTCTTTCGTGGTTTCAGACATGCTTTCGTCAAAATACTTACCGCATTCCTCGCAATGATAATGCGCATACCAACCCTTTTCCGTGCAAGTGGCTTCTTTTTTCGGAATCAACGTGCCGTAGGTGTGTGCATGTTCCGCCGCTGTGAACGTGCAGTAGATCGCCCTCAATTCCGTATTTGTTGAGGCTGTTTCGTTGGTTGCTGTGGTTCCGTTTATTTTATACGTTCTGCCTGTTTCATTTGCTTCGGCGAAAATATAACCGTAATTTGCCTTTACCAGCACCATGACGGTATATTGTTCCCCCGCAACGAATTTATCGGTTTCGATGTTCATCACAGAACCGTCTCTCCCGCCCTTGAACCAGCCCACGCCGAATACTCTGTATTTATCGGTGTCTGCGGCATCTACCGTAGCCGTTTCGAGCGGAGCATTCCCTGCCACGGGAGGATCTACCGTAAGCGATACGCTCTCTATGTTCGTAGGTGTTGTTGCAGTGAAGGTGCAGTAAATAAGTTTTGATTTCACCTCGGTTGCGACCGTGTCGTTGGCTGCTGTGGTTCCGTTTATTTTATACGTTCTGCTTGCTTCATTTGCTTCGGCAAAAATATATCCGTCTTTTGCCCCTACTTTGAGTGCGACGGTGTATTGTTCCCCTGCAACGAATTTTGCGCTTTCGGTCATCAAAGTGACACCTAGCCCTGCGCCCTTATACCAGCCAAAAACTTTCACCACTTCGTACTTGTCTGTATCTGCGACGTCTACCGTAGCAGTATTAGACGGCGCATAGCCATCAACGGGTTTATCTACCGTAACGGAAACGGCAGAGATATTGTCGGTTACTAAAAACGTGTAATAAATAACGCAAGTATCGGTTTCTTTGTCACTGTTACCCCTTTTTGCGGATTGGTTGTTTATATAAAAAAGTTTTTCGGTCCCCGGTGTAAATTCATATTCGTCTTTTGCTTTTAATGCGACTAAAACGGTATAATATTTTCCGACTTCAAAAACGTCCTCGTCCGTCATAATAGCATTCAAATCCAAGTCAGCACTTTTACACCAAATAGCATCGCCAATCTGCTCGTATTGCTGTTGATACACGGCAGGGACTGTTGCCGTTTTATCTCGGCTTTCTCCTACCTTGGGCACGGTAACTGTAGCGGAAACTGTATAAATCGGGTTATTGCTCACCTCGAAACTGCAATAAAATTCGCAGGCTTCTTCGTCGGTATCGGCATTCAGTCGTGTTGCGGCGTTTCCGTTTATCGTCAACGTCCTCGCCGTGTTGCCCGCTTTGAATTTATATCCGGCGCTTTTGGGAGCAACCGCTACGACGGCGATATAGGTTTGACCTTTTACAAACTTCTCCGACGTAGTCATTAAGTTTCCGTCTGCCACGGAACCCTTATACCATTTTAATGAAGCAAGGGTAACGTTATCGCTTGCAAAGGTTGCCGTCGTCGAAGGCGTTCTGTTGACGTAAGGCAACGTAACGGTTGCTTCAACGCTTTCAATATCATGCCTCGTCACAACGTAAATATCGTCTTCTATATAACTTTGATTGTAATCGACAGGCAACCAACCGATTTTTACAATGCCTTTGTCGGTATCGAGATAATCGGCAATTTTCTTTGTCGCGTCGTTTGTGCAAACGCTGTACAAACTCTTGGTTGTGGTTGTAACCGCGCTCTCGCCCGAATCGATTTGCACGGTAGGCTTATAGATGGTTGCGGACTTCAAAACGACGTTTGCTCCGCTTTCGATAAGCAGGCTCGAAGATGCGCTCGGTATATAGCTATCGCCGTCGGAACGTATCGAACTTTTAAGGTCTGCTCCGTCTATCGTGGTCGTTCCCGATTTTGCCCAAACCGCATATCCGTAATGTCCGCGCGGTTGGTCTGCGTAACCGAAACCACCGACGCCGATAATCGTACCGCCGTTTAAGTTCACCGTTCCGCCGTTGTTGATAACGCCCGACGTAGCGGCAGGAATACCGATAATGCTTTGAATGGTTATACTGCTTCCTTCCTCTATGGTGAATTTTGTGCCGGAACCGACGTAGACGGCGGCGGTGTCGGACTTTGAGCCTGTGGAAAAGGTCAATGTTCCGCCGTACCCTTTAAGCGTCAGGTCATTATTAAGCAAGTTAGAAAGAGAAAACACACCTTGGGCTGCTGTTGAGTTCGTGTATACTTTGATGTCTCCGCGTATGTTCAGCACTTTTTTTCCTTTCATCGGCAACAAAGCGCCGGCTTGGGGATCATTGACAACGTCGGTTAGATTATACCCTGACGGCACGAAAATATAAGTTACCGAATCGTCAAGCAACGCCGATTGTAATTCGGCAAAGGTGGTGACAATCAACGGATCGTCGTCGCTTGTTCCGGTTCCCATTGCCGCATAAGCTGGGGTAACAAAAGTCCCGCTTGCAAAGATAATGCCGAGCATAAGCGCAAGGCACATTGCAACTCCGAGCATAACCGTCAAAAATTTAGATTTGTAAGTTTTGTTTGTCATGATATTATCTCCTTAGGTTTTGTGGGGATATATTTTTAGTCGCTTTTATATTTGCGACCTAAAACCGTTGTTTGTGTGGGATTTTTTGTCATTCAGAGGAGCGTAGCGA
>CAVEOF010000007.1:0-61007 GCA_963617165.1 Coriobacteriaceae bacterium
CGCAATACGCGGACGAGTACAAGGCGTACGCCATCGACCGCGAGGCGTCTGTCCTCGGGCTCGGCATTTTCTCACAGATGTCGCAGTACCTCGTCTTCCGCTTTGACGGGGAGAGCCTGCGCTGCCTCACCTCCCTTCCCGTGAAGGGGGATCCCGAGCTCATGCGCGGTTGCCTTGTCGGCTCGTGGTTCTACGCCTTCGGCGAATCGAGCTTCAACGTCGCGAAGGTGCTTGACGACTGACGCTCTCAAATTCAGAAAAAGCCCCCGTTCCGAAGCCGTTGTGCGGATTTCGGAACGGGGGTGCTTTTTTCGGTTTGTCACGCGGTAAAATATTTTTTCGTGCCCCCCTTGTATTTTTGGGGAACATTTGATAGGATAATTTATAAAAAAGTTCCCCAAGCGGGCGGCGGTGATCTTCGCCAATCACTACCTCATCGGAAAGGCGCAAGGCTTGCTGATCATCACAGAAAAGGACGTGCCCGAGTTCAAGCGCCTGCTTGTCGGATATTACGAGGATCGGGGCGAAGGGGAGATCGCCGCCTTTATGAAAGACCGCTGCCTGAAACGAATGGGGATCTAAAAAAAGTTTTTACGCTATAGAGTAAAAACTTCCCAAAATTCATGAGTTTTTACGCTGTGGAGTAAAAACTTCTGAAAATCGATAAGTTTTTACGTTATAGAGTAAAAATTTCAGAAAGATTTGCGGCAGGTTTGATATGATATGAAAAAAGCGATTGCTTTCCGTTTCGGAGGCAATCGCTTTTTTGGGCTGGAATCATTCCGCTTTTTCGTTCTGTTCGCCATGCTTTTTCATCACACGGGTCAGCGCGATGAAGAGGAGCACCACCGCGGCGGCAAGCGCAGCCGTGCTGATGCCGAAGATGAGCGTCCAATCGGCATTCCCCGCGGCGGAGAAGTCAAATCCGCCCTCTCCCTGCATGGCGGCAAAAATGCTTCCGACATCAAAGACGAGGGCGACAAGGACAAAGAGCGCCGCCGATGCGGAAAGCGCGAAGGAAACGGTGTCGCTGTGTCTCCGTGTGATGCGCACGGGAACGGGCTTTGTAAAGTCGAGCATCTCCGAGAGGTAAAGGGCGACGAGAAGCAGGACGATCGTCTCGGGGAGCATGTAGGTGGCATTGTAGCCGATGGAGCCGACGAGGACGGCGGTCGTCGGGATGGAAAGACCCGCCCACACGGTCGCGCCCGAAATGACGTGGCAGAAATAGCGAAGAACCGCGCCGATCAGAGAGCCGAGAAGCAGCTCGCCCGACTGATCTCCGAGCTTCCCGCGGAAGATGCCCGCGATGCCCATCATGGCGAAGGCGAGCAGGTAGTCGAGCAAAATGACGGCGACCACCGAGACCCAGCCCGTGACATAGGAGAGGTTCTTCAAGCCGAGGAGCATCTCGAGAACGCCCTCGCAAAGTCCCGCGGCGAAGCCGTACTTCAGCCCGTGGCGATAGGAGACAAGGGCGATCGGAAGCATGGACGCAAAAGTGATGGAGCCGCCGAAGGGCATCTCAAAGAGCTTGAAGAGCCCGAGGACGACGGCAAAGGCTACCATGATGGCACTCTCCACCATGGCGCGGACGGTTTGGGAATTTTTCTCTGTTTTCATTGGAATTTCCTTTCCTTGCGTTCGCGTTTTGCGAACAAAAAATGATTGCCGCGCAGAGTACGACCTCCGCGGCAATCATCATGGAAAGAGCTTGCAATCTCCCTACGACGGCATAATCCGTATCAGGTCATAAGGGTTCGGATCTCTCCGTCTCAGCCTTTCGGCACCCCCGATCGGTATTCTGTTTGACGGGTAACATTGTAGCACAGGTCTGCCCGTTTGTCAAGTCCCTTCGCGAAATCCGTCGAAAATATCCGTCGGGATCTCGTCAGGGGCACGTTCGCACATTAGGAGCAGTCTTCCCTCCCCGACCGAAACGGTGGCGGGAGTCTCGCAAAAGGCGTTCGAGACGCCGAGAGGGACATCGGGTGTCAGAGTGAGATGCTCGGCGGGATAGGACAACGCGCGGAGCGTGACCTCCCGCGCTTCCCCGCCGAAGGCGAAGACCGAAAGATGATAGCCCGCGGGACGGGTCAAGGTGACGCTCTCGTTTTCGATCACGAAGGAGGTCTCCCGCTCTCCGACGAGCAAAAGGCGCGCGCCCTCGCGGCGTGCACCCGCGAGAAGGGAAAGATTCGCATAGGTATGCGCTTCCCTTCCGCCGACGCAGGCAAGGAGAACGAAATGACGATACCCCTTCGCGGCACCCGCGTGGTAGGCGAGGGCAGTATCGGTATCGTCCTTCCGCACGGGGTGACGCTCGACCATCGTATCGGGCTCGCCCGTGAGCGAGTCCATATCTCCGACGAAAAGGTCGGGGCGGATGCCCGCGCGCATGAGGGTATCATACCCGCCGTCGGCGGCGATCACGAAGTCACCCTCCTTCGGTGTAAAGGGAACAAAGCCTTCGCCCGCGCCGACGATGTAGCATATTTTCTCTGAATTTGTCATGTTTTGTTTGCTTTTTCGAGCATTTCGGAGGCGGCGCGCATGACGCCGAGCTTCCCGTATTCATAGGTCAGACCGCCCTGCATGAACGCGGTATAGGGCGGGGTGAGGGGACCGTCACAGCTGAATTCATTGGTTGCGCCCGTGACGAAGGTACCCGCCGCCATGATCTCGGGATGCGAATATCCCGGGGTCTCGGAGGGGACGGGCTCCACGTAGGACTCGATCGGGGAGCCGAGCTGAACGCCGCGACAGAAGGCAATGAGATTTTCCGCACTCTCGAGGTCGAGGGTCTGGACAATATCGGTGCGGGGCTCGTCATAGCGGGGGGAGATGCCCGAGAAGCCCGCGAGCTCGAGCATTCTCGCGGCGAAGGTCATGCTTTTCAGCGTTGCGGCAACGGCTGCGGGCGCCATGAAGAAGCCTTTATAGAAGGAAGCGAGCTGATTGAAGTTCGCACCGAGGCTCTTCCCGACACAGGGGGCGGTCAGGCGCTCCGCGACGTCCTCGACGGCGCGCTTCGTCCCGACGACGTACGCGCCGCTGACGGCAAAGCCCGCGCCGAGGTTCTTCATCATGGATCCGACGAAAAGATCGGCGCCGACCTCGGTCGGTTCCCTGTCCTCGGTGAATTCCCCGTAGCAGTTATCCACCATGACGACGGTCTTGGGAGAGGCTTCCTTCACGACGCGGATCGCCTCGGCGATCTTATCGATCACGAGGCTTTTCCGTCTTGCATAGCCGCGGCTGCGCTGAATGGCGGCGACCTTCACGTCCCCGCGCGCCATGCGGGCGCGAATGGCGTCGAGATCGAAATCGTCCCCGAGGAGAGGGATCTCCTCATACTTCACGCCGCACTTGATGAGCGAATTGCGGCTCTCGCCCTCGGTGCCGATAACGCTACGGAGGGTATCGTAAGGCTCGCCCGAGATATAGACGAGGGTGTCCCCCGCCTTCAGAAGTCCGCCGAGCGTAACGGCGAGCGCGTGAGTGCCCGACATGAGTTGCGGGCGCACAAGGGCGTCCTCCGCGCCGAAGACGCGGGCATAGATCTCCTCGAGTTTATCTCTGCCGTCGTCGGTATAGCCGTAGCCCGTGACCTCGATAAAATCGGCGGTCGACACTCTCGCGTCCTGAAAGGCGCGAAGCACCTTCGCACTGCAACGCATACAGTTTTCTTCGATCTTTTTGAAGATCGGAAGGCAATCCCTCTCCGCCTGCTCGGCGAGAGCGACCGTCTTCTCGTTGATCTCGTGTCCGTAATACATGATAATTCCTTCTTTATGTAAATAATTGCTTACTTATTCGCATCATCTTCCGCGGAAATACGTTCGATCAGCGACTGGAAGAGCGAGAGGTCGTCGATCTCGTAGGTCGGACGAATGTCCGCTCTCGCGGGCTTATGCTTCGGGTTATACCAGACGGTACGGATCCCGACGCCGCATCCGCCGCGGATGTCCGAGGTCAGGCTGTCGCCGAGCATGAGCGTCTCCTCTTCCTTAAAATCGGGGATCTTCGAGAAAACGTAGCGGAAGAACGCGGGGTCGGGCTTGTCCGCGCCGATGGTCTCGGAGATGCACATCTCCCGAAAATACTTTGCGATGCCCGCGCTCGCGATACGTCCTGCCTGCACCGACGCCGAGCCGTTTGAGGCGAGATAGAGGCGATAGCGCGGAAAGAGAGTCTCGAGCAGTTCTTCCGCCCCCGGCATGAAGAAATGCCCGACGGAAAGATAGCGCTCGTACGTCTGTTCGACCGCGTGCGCGTCGGCATCGATGCCGAGCTCTCGGAAGAAGATCTCAAAGCGCGAGAGGAGAACCTCGGGACGCGTGATCTTCTTCTCTTCGAGAAGCTGCCAGCGGGAATTGTTGATCTCGCTGTACCGCGCAAGGCGGGCGTCGGTGACTTCCACCCCCGCTTCGGTCAATGCGCGGGTGAGTGCGATTTTCTCCGCGCGGTGAAAATCGAGGATCGTATCGTCAAGGTCGAGAAGAAGATTTCGGATCATATCGTTCCTTTCCGCCGCCAAAGCGGCAAAGCCCGTGCGTCCGCCCCGCGGCGGCGCAAACCATCAAAATTATAGCAAATCGCGGGGAGTTTGTCAACCGAGGAAGGGGCGTTTTCTCTCAAAATCCCCGTATTTACAAAAAGTTTTCGTCTTCTCGGTGTTTTTTTGCGTTTAGGTATTGCATTTTCGAAAAAAATATGGTAAAATACCCGTATCAGGATAAAATACAGGGTAGAAAGGCTTTCGCACCCTCGGTGCAAAGAAATAAAAACATGGTTCTCCAGTACATTCTGCTTGGAATTCTTTTGATCGCGGCGCTCTTTATCGTTGTTGCCGTGATGTTCCAGAAAACGAAGGAAGACGGTCTGTCTCCCACCATCGCCGGCGGTACCGAAACCTACTACGGTCAGGGAAATGTCGCCCGCACCGACAAGAAACTCCGTAAATGGACGCTCATCGCGGGTATCGTTTTTGTCCTCGCCGTTCTGATCGTTTATATCATTCAGCCCGACTATGAGCAGGTCGTGGCGTTCGACCAGTGGCAGAAGCTCTCCTCCTATTCCGAGGTGTTCGGCAACTAAAACGAACGCTTGCCTTTTCGGTGACGGGAGCATGTTTTCCGTCGGGCGAACGGGTCAAGCAGTCATTCGTTTTCTTCCTGCGATATTGCATTTATAAAAAATCGGTGCGACAGCGCCGATTTTTTTTGAGATCTTGCTTGTTCGGTCTTATTCGAATGCGTTGCCGTACAAGGTAACAGAGCGACGAACGGGAACTCGGACGCCGCACGAGATTCAAGGAAAGCTGTGCGTCATTCGAAATGCGGAGCGGGAAAGTACGCGCCCGTGCAACGATGCGAAATGCGGACGAAATGCCCGCACGAAGCGGCACATCCTGCGCAAAACGAAGCAAAAAAGCAAGCGCCGTGCGGCAATGCGAAAAGCAGACGCACGGTAAGTAGAAAGCGGACGCCGCACTAAGCCCGCGCGAAGCAAAAACGCCTTTCGGGCGTGTCGGAACGCGAAAGGGCAACCGGAGGCGCGGAAGGTCAGACAAAACAGCGAATGCCGCGTGAAAACAATGTCAAACGGGCGGCACGGTACATAAAAACAATCGGAGTGACCGATGAAAAAAGAAAGAAAAATCAGACAAAAAACGGGAAAGGGACGCTCCTTTCCGCACGGCTTCCCCTCCCGACCGAAGAGGGCGAAAGCGCAGACGCACCGCGCGTCCTTCGGTCGACATGCTACGGGAGGCGCCCGTGAGAATACCGTCGGCACCTTCTCGGGGACGAAGAGCGGCTTCGGCTTCGTCACGCCCGACGAGGCGGTGTGCGACAAGGACATTTTCATCCCCGCGGGGCAAACGGGGGGCGCCATCGACGGCGACCGCGTGCGGATCTCCTATCGGATCTTTCCCTCCTCGGACGGCAGTGTCCGCACCGAGGGGCGGGTGCTCTCTATCGAGGAAGGCGTGCACACGCTGTACGGTGTGGTGGTACGGGCAAAGGAAGCCGTCGGACGCTACCGCCGCACGGTGACGCGACTTTCACCGATGAACACGCGCCTTTCCTTCTCCCCCGAGATTGAGGGGGGACTCGTCGCGGAGGAAGGCGACCTTGTGGAGGCGCGGCTTCTGCGCCGTGCGGGAGAAGCGCCCGCCTGCGAGATCATCCGTGTCTTCGGCTCCGCGAAAAGCAAAGACGCAAATTATGAGGCGATCCTCGGCGAATGCGGCATCCCCGTCGAATTCTCCCCCGAGGTGCTTGCCGAAGCGGAAAATGCCGCGCGAGAGGTCGTCCGCAAGGACGGGCGGCTCGACCTGACGGAGCGCATCGTGTTCACGATCGACGGGGCAGATGCGAAGGATCTCGACGACGCGATATCCCTCTCCCGCACGAAGGAGGGCGGCTATCTGCTCGGCGTGCACATCGCCGACGTTTCGCACTATGTGAAGGAGCGGACCGCGCTCGACCGCACCGCCATGGCACGGGGCACCAGCGTCTACTTCACCGACAAGGTGGTGCCCATGCTCCCGCCCGCACTCTCAAACGGCGCCTGCTCTCTGAACGCAAATGAAGAGAAATACACGCTCTCCGCGCTCATCACCCTTTCGGCATCGGGAGACATCCTCTCGACCGACGTCCGCGCGAGCGTCATCCGCAGCCGTGTGCGCGGAGTATATACCGAGGTCAACGACCTTTTCGCGCACGCGAAAGGCTCACTGTTTTATGAAAAATATGCCGAGGTATACGGCACGCTGCTCGCGATGCGGCGGCTCTACCGTTTGCTCGAAAAGAAAAACGAAGCGCGGGGCGCCATCACTCTCGACCGTCCCGAGCCGGTGATCCTCCTCGGAGAGGACGGGATACCGAGTGACATCCGCGTGCGGGAGCGCGGGGATGCCGAGCGTCTGATCGAGGCGTTCATGCTCGTGGCAAACGAGGCGGTCGCAAGAAAAATGACCGAGAAGAATATTCCCTGCGTTTATCGCGCTCACGCGGCACCGTCAGAGGAAAAAGCAACCGAATTGACAACTTTTCTTCACAATATCGGCTTTGATACCTCGTATATTCAAAAGGACGCAGTGACCACAAAGGCACTCTCGCGTGTTCTCGAAGAAGCGAAGAAGCGCGGGATCTCCGAGGCGGTCTCCTACGTCATGCTCCGCTCGATGGCGAAGGCGGAATACGCCGCGCGTGCCGAGGGGCACTTCGGACTCGCGCTTCCTCTGTACTGTCATTTCACCTCTCCCATCCGACGGGTGAGCGACCTTGCCGTGCACAGGATCCTGCACGGGACGCTCCTCGGCGGGGAGAGTCCGAAAAAATACGTCTCCTACGCCAACCGTGCCGCCGCCGCGGCAACCGACGGCGAGCTCCGCGCCCTGTCGGCGGAGCGTCGGATCGAGGATCTTTATAAGGTGCTCTATATGCGAGACAAGGTCGGGGAGATCTTCCCCGCGACGGTCAGCTCGGTGACCTCCTTCGGAGTGTTCGCGATGTTAGACGACACGGTGGAGGGCTTAATCCCTCTCTCGACTCTGCCCGGGATGTTTTTCTATGACGAGGCGACGGTGTCTTTGCGCTCCCGCGATGTCACCTACCGTCTCGGCGACCGCATCCGCGTCCGTCTCGAGGAGGCGGACACGCTGCGCTGTAAGCTCCGTTTTTCGGACGCGTCCCTCCCCTCCTTCGACACGGACGGGGCATCGGACAACGAGCGTCCCGCGAGGTAACGACATGAAACGCGTACAAAAGCTTTTCGTCTTTGCATACCTGATCTTTCTGCTCGGGCTTCGTCTGTCGGGGAGTCTCTCCTCTCCTCTGTCGACGATCTTCTACGTGCTGTCCTATCTTCTGCCCGCGGTGCTTCTTTTTCGGCTTGCGGGCGAGGGAAAAGAGGCGTTTTCCGTCTGCCCGCCGCGCATCGGGGGGCGCTCTTTCCTACTTACCCTTCCTCTCTTTTTCCCGACGGTGCTTTTGCTCTTCGGCATATCCGCCCTGACGACCCTGCTTCTCGGCGTCTTCGGCGTGCAAAACGAAACCGTGCTCACGGGGAACGTATGGGAGATCCTGCTCACCTACCTCCTTCTGCCCGCGCTGTTTGAGGAATTTCTCTTCCGCTATTTGCCCTTGACCTATCTTTCCCCCTACGGGAGGCAGGGAGCGATCCTCTTCTCCGCTCTCTGCTTTTCTCTGACGCACTGCGACTTTTTCCAGATGCCTTACGCCTTCGTCGCGGGGATCCTCTTCGCCGCGATCGACCTCGCGGCGGGAAGCGTGCTCCCCTCCGTTCTCTTCCATCTCGGGAACAACGCGCTGTCGGTCTTGCTCCTCCGCTTCGCTCAGACGGGGAGTTTTCCATGGATCTTTTTCCTCTCGCTCGGAGGACTTTCTCTCCTTTCACTTCTTTTTATCTTCCGAAAAAAAGAGGCGTATCGCGAGATGTTCTTCCCAAAGACCGAAGAAAAAGAGAAGCTTATCTTTACAAAATCCATCTTTTCTCTTGTTGTTCTCTGCGTTTTCTTTGCCATTCTCCGCTTGATCGCTCTTCGTACATGAGGTGAATATGGAACTTGACGATACGTATTTTATGAAAGAGGCGCTCGCCCTCGCAAAAGAAGCCGCCGAGCGCGACGAGGTCCCCGTCGGGGCGGTCGCCGTGCGGGACGGTGTGATCCTCGCCCGTGCCTCCAACCGCAGGGAGGAATCAAAATGTGCGACCCATCACGCGGAGATCCTCGCGATCGAGGAGGCGTGCCGCGTCCTCGGCGGATGGCGTCTGCCGGGGGTGACGCTCTACGTCACGATGGAGCCCTGCGCCATGTGTGCGGGCGCCATCGTCAACGCGAGGATCCCCCGCGTCGTTTACGGGACGCGGGATCTGCGCTTCGGCGCCTTCGGCTCCTGCCTCGACCTTGCACGCGTCCCCTTAAATCACACGCCCGTCGTGATCGGCGGCGTGCTCGAAGACGAGGCGCGCGGTCTGCTCCAAGCCTATTTTAAGAAAAAAAGAGAAAAGCAACCGATCTGAAAATACCGATACGAGGAATTTTCCAAAACGGGGACGTCTCCCTTTTCGCTCCGCGACGCACATGCGCGGGCGAAGGAGATGTCCCCGTTCTTTTATTTCCCCGAGGTCTTCTCCGAAAAAAATGTGCGTGGCGAGGGGGATACTCTCGTTTTTTATTTTCCCAAAGTTTTCTCCGAGAAAATGGGCTCGGCGAGGAAAAATGCCCCCGCCTTTTGTTTTCCCGAAGTTTTCTCCGAAAAAAAATGCGCGCGCGCGAATATCTTTCCTTCGTGCGGGAAGGATGAAAAGAAGAATGTAAGCGGAGCTGCATGAGAGGTGTTTGCGGAGCGGACGGTGGAGCCCGAGATGAGAGCAGGGCGCGCTCGTGAAGGTGCCTTTGCGGGCAGATACCGTCAATATTACATATCTTATATCATGAGGGGGACGGATATGAAGATCGTACATGTCATCGGGGACGGACGGCTGCGGGGTGCGGGGCTTCAGCTCTCCTATCTTGCCACGGCGCTGTCCCGCGAATTTGAGGTCGAGGTCGTGGCACCGGTGGGCGCGCCGATCTTCTCCCGCCTCGCGGGAGAGCCGCTGATCACCACGGCACTGCCGATCTCGGGGAGAGCGGGGGTCTGCATTTCGGACATCCGCCGCTTTGAGGCGTATTTTCTCCGCACGAAGCCCGACGTCGTTCATACGCACGGCAGCTTTGCGGCTCGGGTCGGCGCCGCACTGGCGGGCGTGCCGCACCTGATCTCGACGAGGCACGGCTTTCCCGACGGGAGGGCGCGCCTTCGCCGTCTGCGTGCGAAGCTGTACAACGCCTTCACCGCGCTGACCGTCACGACCGCCTATGTCGGCGGACGGCATCTTTTCGCGGAGGGGATCCCGCGGGAGCGGGTCATCACCATCCCGAGCGGCGTCCCGAAAGCACCGAAAAGGGACGAGGCGGCGTGCGCGGCACTGCGGGAGGCGCTCGGAATTCCTCGGGATGCGATCGTGATCGGCTCTTTTTCGGAAGAGAGAAAGATCAGAGGAGGTCACACCGTCTTCGCGAGAGGGGGAAGCGATCGTGCGGACGGGCAGGACGTGCTCCTGCGCGCGTTCGCGAGGGTGACGGCGAAATGCCCGAACACCTTTCTTCTCCTCGTCGGGGTCGGCGAGAGAGAAGGAGAGCTCCGCAGACTTTCTTCCCTTCTCGGCATCGGGGAAAAGGTGGCGATCCTGCCGCGGAGTGCCGATGCGACGCTCTGCGCGGGGCTCCTGACCCTGCACGTCGACCCGTCGCGGGGGAGTGAGCATTCCTCGCTCACGGCGTGTTCCCTGATGTCCCTCGGAATTCCGACCGTTGCCACCGACACGGAGGGAATGCGGGAAGTGATCTACGAGGGGGACAACGGACTTCTCTTCCCGGCGGACAATTCCTACGCGCTCTCGGAGGTCATTTTGACGCTACTGTTCTCCTCGGGACGGATGGAGGCGCTCTCCCGCGGGGCGGCAGCGCGCTATACGAGCGATTTTTCCGTTCCGCGTATGGAACGCGCCTATGCCTCCCTGTACCGAAGGATCGTCACGTCATGAGAAAAATCTTTGTTTTCTTATGCTTTTCTCGTTTTTTGTTATTTCGGCGCGGCAGTTTTGCTCGGGTGTCCGACAATCGAGGAAGAGGATCGGATCCGTCGCGACGTGCGGTTTTTCCGCATGTCGCGACGATCTTTCTTTTTCTTTGTGTTTTCCTGTATTTCGAGTGCGAGGGCACCGCATTTGACCGTCTTTTATCGGTTCGTTCTTTGTTTTTTACTCGTTTTTCTTGATTTTTTTCGGTTTTCTCTCTTTTTCGGACGGATTTTCCCCGCCTCTTGACATTCGCGCGCGGATATGATAAAATAGATGGCATGAAACAGAAATATCTGGAAGGCGGCACCGTGGTATCGGCGCACGGAGTCCGCGGGATCCTCAAGGTCATTGCCTACTGCGACTCGCCGAAGGTCCTCGCCGAACGGCGGCGCGTTTTTCTCCGTCTTCCGGACGGCAGATATGAAGAGCGCGCCGTGCGCTCCGCCTCCCTCGCGGGAGGGGACGCGGTGCTCCTCGGCATCGAGGGGTGCGACACGCGGGAGGACGCCGTCGCGATGAAGAATGTCACGCTCTACCTTGCGCGGGAGGACATTCCTCTGCCGCGGGGCGCGTATTTTATCGCCGACCTGTTCGGACTGCCCGTTTTCGACATCGACACGGAGCGCCGCTACGGGACCGTCAAGACCGTCACCGACGTCCCGCAGGGAAAGATGTATACCATAGAGACCGAGCACGGGGACGTCCTTTTGCCCGATGTGAAAGAATTCATCAAGGAGGTCGACCCCGAGCGCGGTATCTTCATCCGCCCGATCCCGGGGTTCTTTGCCGAAGAATGACCTACCATGTCATGACGCTGTTCCCCGAGACGGTGCGTGCCGTCCTTGACGCGAGTATTCTCGGCAGGGCGCAGGTGGCGGGGATTATCGGTGTGCGCACCTACAACATCCGCGACTATTCGAAAGACAAGCACCGCAAGGTGGACGACACCCCCTTCGGCGGCGGGGTCGGCATGATCATGGCGTGTGAGCCGATCGCCGACTGCTTTTCCGCCGTGTGCGAAGCAATTCCCGAAGGGCACAAAAAGCGGGTCATCTACATGTCCCCGAAGGGCAGACGCTTTGACCACGGGGTCGCGAAGGAATTGTCTTCCTACGACGATCTGATCTTCCTCGCGGGGCACTACGAGGGAGTCGACCAGCGCATCCTCGACGAGATCGTCGACGAGGAGCTGTCGATCGGCGACTATGTCGTGACCGGGGGTGAGATCCCCGCCTGCATCGTGATCGACGCAGTGTCGAGACTCATCGACGGCGTGCTCTCCTCGAGCGAATGCTACGAGGGGGAATCCATCGCCTCGGGCATTCTCGAATATCCGCAGTATACGAAGCCGCGCGTCTTCCGCGGCAAAGAGGTGCCCGAGGTCCTTCTCTCGGGCGACCATGCGAAGATCGACCGCTACCGTCTCGAGGAGGCGGTCAGGATCACGCGGGAACGCCGCCCCGAGCTTCTCGCGCTTCATCCCGAGTATGAGGAAGCGCTCCGTCCGAAGCAAAAGCGGAAGAAGCGCTCCGCCGAACCGAAAGTAGACCCCGACGAGGGGGAGACCCCTTAACACGCATCACACGAAGAAAGGAGGCGCTCCATGAAGCTTACCCCTCTAAAGAAACTGCTGTCCGGCTATGAGAAGGGAGAGAGCTCGCTCTCCGACGCGCGGGTCGCACGTCTTCTCGGACGCAATTTTTACGCAAAAAAGATCAGCGGTCTGTCCTTCGGCAGGCGCCGCCATTCTCTGCAAAATACCCGCTTTTATCACGCGATCAGCGGATTTTGGAAATCAATTGTTTACATTTCCTGCCGTTCCGTCGGGTTTTATCTCCTCTCCTTCGGGCTTCTGACCCTCCTTTTGCATTTCTCAAAATACTACTCCGTAGAGGGTGCGGACGTTTTTCTTCCCCTGATCGTCGGCGCCGTCGCGGCGCTCTTCTCCGTGCCGCTCCTTCTCTCGGGGCGTCCGCTCTGCCTCGCCTTGCAGGAGATCTCCCTGACCGACACGCTCTTTTTCGAATTCTTTTGTCTCAGACGGATGCACCCCGCCGAGGCGGTCGATTCCCTCCCGTCGGCGGTGTCCGCGCTCTTCGGCGCGGGGGTCGCGCTCTTCGGCTTCTTTGTCTCCATGCCGCTGGCGCTCTTTTTACCCCCGGCGATCCTCTTCTTCTTTCTCGCGCTGTCGGCACCCGAATTTCCCTTTTTCGTCACCCTAATCCTTCTCCCCTATTTTCCGATCTTCCCGCATCCCTCCCTTGCGCTCGCGGCGCTCGTCCTCACGGGACTGCTCTCCTTTCTGCGTAAGGTCGCGCGGGGAAACCGCGTATTTTACCTTGAGCAATATGATGCCGTTCTTCTCCTGTTCGCCCTCACCCTGCTTGTCGGCGGGGCGTTTGCGGGGCTCGCCTCTCTGAAGACGGCGGGATATCTCGCCCTCCTGCTCTTCGGCTACACCTTTGCGGGCAACCTCATCTCGAACCGACGGCTGGTGGACGGGATCTTCCACGCGCTGATCTACGCGTCGGTGCCCATTTCCCTTTTTGCCGTCTACCAGTTTATTGCGGGAAAAGAGGTGTATGTTTGGTTCGGTCGTGAGATCTCGGGACTTGTCGAAGGACATGCGACGGGCACTTTCTCGACGCCCGACGTCTTCGCCGTCTATCTTCTCGCGGTCATTATTCTGAGCTTCTCCCGCGCGCTTGACCGTCAGCGAAAAGCGTCCCTGCGGTTTTTCTGCCTGTTCCTGACCTTACTGCAAGCCGCGGCGCTCGTCCTCACGGGGGTATTTGCCGCGTGGGCGGCGCTTCTCTTCTCCCTTCTCGCCTATGCTATTCTGAAGGCGGCGCGGCGGCGTCCCGGACTGTGGCTCGCCCTGCTCGTCCTTTTACCCTATGCGATCTTCCTTCTCCCCGCCGCGGTGCGGAACGCGATCTTCTCCTTCCTTCTTCCCGAGGGAGCGGAAGCCTATACGGCGAAGCTGAAAGCCTCCCTTCTCCTCTTCCGCGAGCATCTCTTCCTCGGGGTCGGCGTCGGAACCGATACCTTCCGCTCTGCCCTTTCGGAATATCTGCACGACGGTGTTACGGCATCCGACGCGGGGAATCTCTTCCTCGGTCTCGGCTGTGAGGCGGGGCTCTTCTGCCTTTTCTTCTTCCTTCTGCTTCTCGTCGTGAGAGCGCGGCATCTGTCCTCCTACGCGCGATACCTCTCCTCGTCCTCGGTCGGCACGCACGCCTTCGCGGTGACGGTGGCAATCTTCTCCCTCTTGATCTACGGCATGACCGAGAGCGTTCTCGCAAGTCCCCTGATGTTCTATCTCTTCTTCGTCCTCTTCGGCATCGGCTCGGCGACTCTCCGCCTTGCGAAAAAGGACAGAGACGAGCGGCTCATCTACTACGGAGACGACCGTAGCGCCGACGCGTCGGTCGCCGACATTCTGATTTCGGACAAATTTTCTTAAAACCAAGAACCTTGAATGATAAATTGCGAACAATTTCAAACTTTCATTTACAAAATAGAAGCTGTGAGATCGGTTTTTCTCGCTTTTTGTCTTCGCAACTTCATTTTTTAGAAGCGCTATTTACTCGGAAAACGCAGTCAGACATACTCTGACAAAATAACGAACAAGAGCAGCGGAGTCAAACGGCTCCGATGCTCTTGTTCGCATTTTAGGTAGTTGATATCTTGCTATTAGCTCGTTTTCTTTGCAGAATTCGGAAAAACGTGTGTTTTCCGATTATCTATATGCCGGATTGTACGTCCCTTGTCAATACTTTATTCCGATTTCGGCATTTGGTTATAAAATTTTACTGTTTTTTCCGAAATCGGAATTGTATCGCAAAAAAACAGCGAGGATTTTAACTCCTCGCCGTCCGAAAAACGCCGCGAACGGATGCGGAAGGGCGGAAAGGTGGGGCGGCGCTCACGTTTTTTTGCCGAAAAGCGAAAAAACCTGCCCTTTCTTTTGAAAAATCTCCGCTTTTTTCGTTTTTTTCGAAAAAAGTATTGATTTTTTTTTCACAATTTGATATACTGGGTGTATTGAAAACGGCTAAGGAGCGAAAACTATGATTTCTCGCAGTGTGAGCATTCAAAACAGCGTGGGGCTGCATGCAAGACCTGCCACCTTTTTCGTCCAGAAGGCGAACTCCTACAAGAGCTCAATTTGGGTGGAAAAGGAAGATTGCCGCGTCAATGCCAAGAGCTTGCTCGGCGTTCTCTCGCTCGGCATCGTAAAGGGGACGGCTGTCACCCTGATCGCGGACGGAACCGATGAGGCGGAGGCGGTAAACGGACTCGCCGCGCTGATCGACGGCGGTTTTGCCGACATGTGACCCCCGAACGGTGTCACATACGGAAACGGGGCGTCACTCTACCGAGAACGTGAAACACGCGTTCCCGTCACGAGTGACGCCCCGTTTCTCCGTATTCAAAGCTTGTGAAAGGAGCTGCCATGACAACGCTTGAACGTCTGCGCGACAAAGCCAATTCCCTGCCCGAGACGCCAGGGGTGTACCTGATGAAGAACCGCGACGGCGCCATCCTCTACGTCGGAAAATCGAAAAAGCTCAAGAACCGCGTGACCTCCTACTTTACGGGAAATCACCACCCCCCGAAGACCGAGCGGATGGTGTCCCTTGTCGCCGACTTTGACTACATTCTCTGCCATACCGAGATCGAGGCGCTGACGCTTGAGAACGTCCTCATCAAAAAGCACACCCCGAAATACAACATCAAGCTGAAGGATGCGAAATCCTATCCTTATATTAAGGTAACGAACGAAGAATATCCGAAGCTCTTCGTCACCCGCGAAAGAAAGAGCGACCGCGCGCGCTATTACGGTCCCTATCAGGGCTCGGCGGGCGCGCACGCCGCGCTCGAGACGGTGTCGAAGATCTTCGCCCTCGCGGTCTGTAAGCGGTCCTTTCCCCGCGACATCGGACGGGATCGTCCCTGCCTGCTCCGCGATATGGGCAGATGCGTCGCCCCCTGCACGGGGCGGGTGAGTGCCGAGGAATACCGCGACCTCGTGCGTCGGGCGGAATCGGTGCTCGACGGCAACATCCGCGAAACGGCGAAGACCATCGAGGAGGACATGTACCGCGCCGCCGAGGCGGAGGAATACGAGCGTGCCGCCACCCTACGCGACAGTCTTCGCGCCCTCGAGATGCTTCGCGAAAAGCAGAAGGTCGTCTCGGACGAGCATTTCGACCGCGACGTGTTCGCCCTCTTTGTCTCCGACACCGAGAGCGTGCTCTCCCTTCTTTCGGTGCGAGGGGGTGCGCTCGTCAACAAAAACGAATTCATTCTTTCTGCGGACGCCCTGACCGAGGAGGACGGCAAGGTCTCCCTCATCGCCTCGCATTACGAGACCTCGGGACGGATCCCGCGGGAGGTCCTGCTCGCGTTTTCTCTTTCGGAGGACGCGCTCTCTCTATTGACCGAATATCTCTGTCTGCTCGCGGGGCACCGCGTCGCCGTGCGCACGCCAGAGCGGGGGGACGGGCGGCGACTGTGCGAGCTTGCCGAAGAGAACGCGGCGGAGGCGGCAAGGCAATACCGCCTCGAAGGAGAGCGGGAGGACAAGAGCCTTGCCCGCCTTGCGACCCTGCTCGGACTGCCCGAGCTTCCCCGCCGCATGGAGGCATACGACATCTCCAACTACGGCAACGAAGCCATCACCGCCTCGATGGTGGTCTACGAGAGCGGCAGACTGAAAAAGAGCGACTACCGCCTCTTCCGTATCAAAACGACCGAGGGCGCCGACGACTACGCCTCCATGCGGGAGGCGCTCTCTCGCAGACTGTCCCACATCGGGGACGGCTCGGCATCGCTCGGCGAGACGCCCGACGTGCTCCTGGTCGACGGCGGCAGCGCGCACGTTCACGCGGTACGGGAGGTGCTCGCGGCGATGAACCTCGAGATCCCGACCTACGGCATGGTGAAGGACGATTTTCACAAGACGCGCGCCCTGACCGACGGGGAAAAGGAGATCTCCATCGCGACCGAAATGCCCGTCTATGCCCTGATCTTCAAGATTCAGGAGGAAGCGCACCGCTTCGCCGTCGGGGCGGCGAGCGCGTCCAAGCGACGGGGGCTGACGCACTCGACACTCGAGAAGATCGAGGGGATCGGACCTGCAAAGGCAAAGCTGCTTCTTTCGGAGATGCCTCTCGCAAAGGTGAAGACGAGCAGCGCAAAAGAGCTTGCAAAGATCAAGGGAATTTTCGAAAAAGATGCGGAAAATGTATATAATTATTTTCATAAGGAGAAAAAATCATGAGGATCATCACAGGTTCCGCCAAGGGAAAGCGTCTCATCACCTTGGAGGGAGATGCGACAAGACCGACCTCCGACCAGATCAAGGAGGCGATGTTCTCCTCGATCCAGTTCGATATTGAGGGGCGGAGGGTGCTCGACCTTTTCGCGGGATGCGGACAGCTCGGGCTGGAGGCGCTCTCGCGCGGGGCGGCGAGCGTGATGTTCATCGACTCCTCGGCGGACGCGATCGCCGTCGTGAAAAAGAATATCGCCGCGACGGGATTTTCGGACAGATGTCGGACGCTTATCAGCGACTACCGCAACTATTTAAGGAAGGCGGGCGGAAAGACCGTGCCCTTTGACCTCGTGTTTCTCGACCCTCCCTACGCCATGGAAGCGTGCACCGACGCCCTCGTCCGTCTGGTGAAGGAGGAGCTTCTCGCCCTCGGTGCGATCGTCGTCGCGGAATGCGGCGAAGAGCTTCTCGCCCCCGAGCGGGCGGGGAGATTCGAGGTTCTGAAATCCACGCGCTACGGGAAGAAAACGGGCATTGAGATCCTGCTCTTCCGCGGGTCGAACGCGGCGGACGAGGGGGAGGCAGACGCATGAGCGCACGGGACTTCTCGGGGCAAGGAAACGATACAAAAGAGCGCGGCGTTTCCTGCGAGTTTGGTGACGGGGAAAAAAACGTCCGCGATACGGCGGGCGACAAGGGGGCTTCCTCTTCTTCCGCGGCGTTTGAGATCGCGGAGAAATCCTCTCCCGCAGGGGCGGAGGGCTCTCTTCCGCGCGAGAAAAAGCGGGAGCGCGTCATTCTGCCCGGTACCTACGACCCCGTGACGCTCGGGCATCTCGCCGTGATCCGCCGTGCGGCAGAGGAATACGGGGAGGTCTTCGTGACCGTTTTCGTCAATCCCACAAAAACGCCGACCTTCTCCCTCTCCGAGCGCATGGCGATGCTCATGCTCGCGACCGACGAATTTGACAACGTGCTGGTCACCGAGAGCAGCGGGCTCGTCATCGACTATATGCGGGAGCACCGCATCGGAAAAATCCTCAAGGGCTTTCGGAACGAGACCGACCTTTCCTACGAGAAGGCGCAGGCGGAATGGAATTTTTCGCACGGCGGCGTCACGACCGAGCTCATCCCCTGCGAGGACGTATACCGCGCCGTCTCCTCGACGCTCGCGCGGCGGCTTCTCGCCGAAGGAGGCGACCTTTCCGGCGTGCTTCCCGAAAAGGTGATCGCGTTTTTGAAAAATCGGTGAGTAAAGCATTGACAAACCCCGAAAAGTGGGGTATAATTGTGTATTATCCGGAATTTACTTATTTTTGCGCAAAAGAAAAGACGGACAGGCTCCCCTGTCCGAAGGAATGAGGACTTGTGTATGAAGGAAAGAATCGAAGAACTCAAAAGCCGTCTTCGCGCCGCGCTCGCGGATGCGAAGGATGAAGAGACGCTCGAAAGCGTGCGCGTCGGCTTCCTCGGCAAGAAGGGCTCTGTCGCCGAGCTGATGCAGGATCTGCGGAACGCCTCGGACAAGAAGGCGGCGGGGCAGCTCATCAACGAATTCAAATGTGAGGCGGAAAACACGATCGCCGCGGCAAAGGAGACGCTTCGCACGGCGAAGCTGAACGCCGAGATCCGTCGGGCGAAAAAGTACAATCCGACCCTCGCCGCCGAGCGGGAATTCGGCTCCTATCACCCGATCACGCTCGCGACGCGCGAGGTGGAGGAGGTCTTCACGGGGATGGGTTTTACGATCGAGGATTACGCCGAGATCGTGGACGACTACGAGTGCTTCGAGGCGCTGAACATCCCGAAGCATCACCCTGCCCGCGACATGCAGGATACCTACTATCTCGAGAACGGTCAGCTTCTCAAGACGCAGACCTCCGCGGCGCAGAACGCCATCATGAAAAAATACGGTGCGCCCCTGCGCGCCATCTTCCCAGGCCGTTGCTTCCGCAACGAGTCGACCGACGCCTGCCACGAGAACACCTTCTTCCAGATGGAGGGTATGATGATCGACGAGAACATCTCGATCTCCAACCTCATCTATTTCATGAAGACGATGCTCTCCGAGGTGTTCAAGAGGGACATCAAGGTCAGGCTCCGTCCCGGGTTCTTCCCGTTCACCGAGCCGGGCTTCGAGCTTGACATCAACTGCCTTATCTGCGGGGGCGTCGGCTGTCCGTCCTGTAAGAATTCGGGCTGGCTCGAGCTTTGCCCCTGCGGCATGATCCACCCGAACGTGCTCCGCGAAGGTGGCATCGATACCGAGAAGTACACGGGCTTTGCCTTCGGTCTCGGTCTGACCCGTCTCGCCATGATGAAGTACGGCGTCAAGGATATCCGTGATTTCAACAGCGGCAATCTCAAGTCGCTCTCGCAATTCGAGTCCCTGTAAGGAAAGGAGAAAATACCATGTTTTTATCCATGAACTGGATCGGAGATTTCGTCGACCTCTCGGGGCTTGACAGAAAGGCGCTGATCCGCAATTTCACCCTTTCCACCGCCGAGGTCGAGGACATTTACGTCAAGGGCGAGGACACCTACGGCGTGATCGTCGCGGAGATCGCCTCGGTCGAAAATCATCCCGATTCCAAAAAACTGCATCTTCTGAAGGTCAATACGGGCAAGGAGCTTGTCGACGTGGTCTGCGGTGCGCCGAACGTCCGCGTCGGTATGAAGGTTCCCTTCGCCACCGTCGGCGGCTGTGTCTCTGGACACAAGATCGACGTTGCCACCGTCGCGGGCTACAAGTCCTACGGTATGTGCTGCTCCGAAGCCGAGCTTGGCATGAGCGACGATCATTCGGGTCTCTTCGAGATCACCGACGAGATCCCGCTCGGCACCGATCTGAAGACCGTCTACGACCTTGACGACATCATCTTCGAGGTAGACAACAAGTCGCTGACCAACCGCCCCGACCTTTGGGGACATTACGGCATCGCGCGCGAGTTTGCCACCATTACGGGCAGACCCCTCCTCCCCGTGCCGACCGTCGACCTCGCGGCATTCGACGCTCTGCCGCCCGTGAAGGTCGACGTGCGTGCCACCGAACTTGCCTATCGCTATACCGCCATCAAGGTGGAAAACATCCGCCGCAAGGTCTCGCCCGTCAATATGCGCATCCGCCTCTACTACTGCGGCTCCCGCGCCATCAACTTCCTCGCCGACCTGACAAACTACGTCATGCTCGAGCTCGGACAGCCGATGCACGCCTTCGATAACCGCAAGGTGGACTGCATCGAAGTGCAGACTTTCAAACAAAACTTTACATTCCGTACGCTTGACGGTGTAGAACGCAACATCGACGACAAGATGCTGATGATCACCTCGAATGACAAGCCCGTGGCAATCGCGGGCGTCATGGGCGGCGATGCCTCGAAGATCGAGGAGGATACCGACAGCCTGCTTCTCGAGTCCGCGACCTTCGACGGGGTCAGCGTGCGCAAGACGACGACCCGCCTCGGACTCCGCACCGACGCGTCGATGCGGTACGAGAAGATGCTCGACCCCGAGCTTTGCTCGGTGGCGACGGCGCGCCTTCTGAATCTTCTCTTCCTTTATGACAAGGAGGCGAAGGTGGTCTCTTCCTTCACCGACCGCTACGTGCGCCACTATCCCGAGATCGCCCTCACCTTCGACAAGAAGTATGTCGACCGCTACACGGGCATCGACATCTCGGAGGAGCAGATCGAGAAGACCCTGACGGGTCTCGGCTTCGAGATCTCGAAGAAGAACGGCGAGTTCACCGTGAAGGTCCCCTCCTTCCGTGCGACGAAGGACGTCACCATCCGCGCCGACATCATCGAGGAGATCACCCGTATTTACGGCTACGACAACTTCGAGATCAAGACCTCGAAGAACGCGCTGCACCCGATCCTCAAGGAAAAGGAAAAATCCGACGAAGACCGCATGAAGGATCTGCTCGTGAAGAGCTACCGCATGCATGAGGTACATTCCTATATCTGGTCGGATCTCGCGCGCAACCGCGAGCTCGGCATTGCGACTCCCGAGAACGTCCGCATCATCAACGCACAGACCCCCGATCATCAATACCTGCGCGTATCGATGATCCCGACGCTCCTCTCCTTCGCGAAGGACAACCGCGGATATGCCGACACCTTCGGACTCTTAGAGATCGGGCACACCGTCGAGGGCAAGAAGGAAAACGGCTATTGCAACGAGTACAAGAAGCTCGGCGCCGTCCTCTTCTCCCGCACCGAGAGCGAGGAGACGCTCTTCTACAGAATGCGCGACGCCGTCGCGGAGATCGCGCGCGACCTGCTCCACAAGTCGGCGACCTTCCGCCGCGCGGAGAAAGATCTTCCCGACTACGCGCACCCGCAGAACGTCTATGAGATCCTCATCGACGGCGAAGCCGTGGGCGTGCTCTCCGTGCCGCATCCGACCGTCCGCGAGGCGATCGACAAGAAAGCGAACCTCGCCTTCTTCGAGATCAACACGCAGAAATTCTCGAAGCACAAGGCGGAGCCGATCCGCTACGCGGAGCCGTCGAAATTCCCCGCGATCGACATCGATATGACCTTCCGTGCCGATCTTTCCGCTGTCGACTTCGACGCGGTGAAGCGCGCGGCGCACGAGGCATCCCCCGCCCTGCTCTCGGATGTGAAGATGCACGACGTCTACGAGGTCGCGGGCGCCGCGACGCTGACGCTTCGCTTCTCCTTCCTCTCGCGTGAGCGCACCCTGACAAAGCAGGAGCTTGCTCCCGAGACCGAGAAGATCGCCGCCGCCCTCGCCCCGCTCGATCTGATCTATACCATAGGTTAAACCACAAAATTGCAAACAATAGATAGCAACACCGCGCCCCTATCACAAATCGTGATAGGGGCGTAGCTTTTCGGTTTTGAATCATTCAGCGCTCGGACAATGAACAAAAACAAGCTAAATTTACATTGTTTTATTCACCGTCCGAAGGCTTGTAATTATAAACGACTGTTCCGTAAAAGCCGATATCTTCTGTGCCGATCAGATTTTTCCACGCCTCCGCGGAACCTTCATAATAAATGGTTTTCAAGTTGCTGCATCCATTGAACGCAAAATAGCCGATGCTTTTGACGCTGTCCGAAATCGTGATACTCGTAAGTCCTGTGCAATAGTAGAACACAGTTTTTACTATTTTTATTAGTAATGTGACGAATTGATGTATGCGATAATATAGGGGAACGGGAGGGACGTTTATGAATTACGAAGATCTGATCCGCGAGCGCATCACGAGCCTGCGGTTACAAAAGGGGTTATCGGAAAGCAAATTAAGCTACGAGCTCGGCCACAGCAAGGGGTATATTCAAAGCATCACGTCGGGGCACGCCCTGCCCTCGATGGGGGAATTTCTCTACCTATGCCAATATACTTCGGCGTAACGCCGTCCGACTTCTTCTCCACCGAAACGGAGGCGCCCGAGGTGCTCTCCTCCCTCTCCGAGACCATGCGATCGCTCTCCCGAGAGGACGCGGAGCTTCTGCTCGCTCTCACGAGACGGCTCGCAAAATGAGCAAGGGGCTGTTGCCGCGAAAAACGAACGCAAAAGCAAAAAAAGGCTGTCGCAAATGGTCTACCGAAGACCAAGATGCGACAGCTCTTTCGTCATTTTTTGATTTTGTCCGAAGCGCTTTGCGGCTTCGGAGATTGCGATGCTTTTACGGTTGCTCGGGAAGGTCCTCGGGCGAGAGCTCGCCCGCCTGATATTTCAGGTACGCGTCGTAGTAGGAGAGCAGGACATCGCTGATCTTACCGTCGTCGAGATCCTCCGGCTCGTCGATGTGCAGATCCTCGTAGTTGTCGGAGACGTATTGCGCCATCTCGGCGACGATCTCCTCCGACACCTCGATGTCGTTTTCCTTCAAGGTCTTGTCGAGGGTGTTCTTGACCTCTTCTTTATACTCTTCGTCGGTCTTCTCCTCCTTCTTGATGGTGAGAAGCTCCTTGACGCCGCTCTTGACGTTCTCGTAGGTCTCATCGTCAACGCCATCGATGCCGACCTGTCCCGCCATCAGAGAGACCGAGAATTTCGTCAACTCGGCGACGACGGGCTTCGTCCGCTCGTTGGCGCGGAGCTCGGCGATCACCTTCGCGATCACGGTCTCGCCGTTTTCGTCCTTGACGATGAGCTTATCGACGACGGCATCCGAGCTTTCGGTAAAGGCGGGAAGCACCCCGTTGTCCGAAAGAAGGATATAGACCTCGGCGAGGGTGCGCACATCCCCCTCGATATTGCTTGCGTTGCTGTCGCTGAAAATATGAAGGAAGGACAGAACGAAGCCGTCGTAGGGATCGCCGAGATTCAAGGTGAAATTCTCCTGCTCCGATGCCTCGGACACCGCCTTTGCCAAGCCCGCGACGAGCTTCGCAAGCTGCGGATTCTCTCCGAGGCGGGAGACGAGAGAGCGCACCGCTTCCTCATTCTCGGGCGTCAGGGCGGTAAAATCCGCGCCGCTCAAAGAAGAGGCGTCGCACGCCGCACCGATGAGGCTCTTGAAGCTCTCACGCATGTCCTGCCGCGGTCCGTCAAGGTTCACGGTCGCAAGAGAGGAGCAGACGTATTCTCCGCCCGCCTGCATGACGAGGGTCGGCAGGGGGTTGTTCTCCGCGCTCTCTTTCAGGTAATCGTTATAGAGGGTGACGACCTGCGCATCCGCGCCCGCTTCGCTCCGCACGATGGCGACCGAGTCCTTTGCAAGAGAGAGAAGCCCCGAGATCGGCAGAAGCAAGAGCGCCGCAACGACACCGCCGCGCACGACGCCGAGAAGCATACCGCCGAGGCGGCTCGCGCCGTTTTTCTTCCCGCGGAAGAAAATAAGATCGATGATCAGGCGCAGAATGCCGAGAACGAACTGCAAAAGTAAAGTTAAGGTGACAAAAGCGATGGGGAGCACCACGATGGTGATCGGAAGCGCGAAGACGATCTCCGCGGTATCGACGCTGAGATTGTTGAGTGCGTCCGCGAGCGTGCCCGAAAGCTGCCACTGCGTCTCGGCAAGGAGGGCTCCGACCGTCTTTCCGGCGAGGTACTCATGCACCTGCGCGTATGCCCGTGTGCAGAGGGCAAAGGATGCCACGGCGGAGAGCGCCAGTGTCAGAAGGCTCAAAAATTCCTTTCCGAACCCTCGAAGAAGTCCGCGGATCACACCGATCAGAAGAAAGAGTGCCGCGATGCCGTAATTGGCATAGGAGATGATTTGCGAGATTTCCATGTCTGCTCCTTTTCGTAAAAGTAGGTTTATTTTTCTTTTTTTGAAAGACTTTTTCGGGCGTTACGCGTTTTGGCACGCGGGGTGCGAAGCGTAGTGTGCGAAGATCGCCTCGCGGATCTCACGCATCCCGTCCGCGTTTGGGTGGCCGCTGTTCCTCGAGATGTCGGGCAGATCGATGATGTCGCACCCGTACGTCTCACCGCCGCGGTGAAGCGCCTCCTTGATCGGAGCGGAAAGCCAGTTGTTGAGCAGAAGAACGATCCGCGTCTTCGGGAGCGTCGTCCGCAGATAATCCAGCAGGCAATGCGTCGCTGGAAGGACGCAGCGGAGCTCGTCGTCGGTGTACTCCGCGTAAGGCTTCTCGATCTTCTCACCGAGGGGAGAGAGCGCCCAAGTATCGTTCGTCCCCGCGAAGACGAACACGGTATCGAGATCGTCCGCGTGCCCCTCGAAGACCTTCATGCGCCCGACGAAGGAGCTGTCGGGGCAATAGCGCTTTTCATAAGAGGTATTGCAGATGGTGCTCCCCGAATAGCTGTTATTGAAGAGCAGACGGTTCCCTTCCTGCTCGGCGATGGGGTACCACCATGTTTTCTCGACCGAGAGGACGCCGTTTTCCTCGCTCTTGTGCGGTCCGTACCAACAGCCGTAGCTCTCGGGGATATATCCTTCAAACGTAGAGTAGCTGTCGCCGAAGACGGCAAAATTTCCGAATGTCATGACGTTTTCCTTCTTTATGTAAATGTTTGTTTTCATTTTGTGTATTTTCACGTGCTTTCGGAGACGCGTTTATGCTTTCTTCCTCTCCTCGAGCACGGCGCGGGTCTTCAGGACAGCAATTTGCGTTTTGGCATCGCGGATCTCGCCGCGCATGACCATCTCATAGAGCGTATCGAGGGGGACGCGCTCGACCTCCAGAAACTCGTCCTCATCGAGAGAGCGCTCCCCGAAGGTGACGTCCTCGGCAAGATACATGGAGATCTTCTCGCTGACGAGAGCAGGAGAGGTATCGAGTCCGCCGAGGAAGGTATACGTCCCCGCGACGGCGCCCGTCTCTTCGCACAGCTCCCGCTTCGCCGCCTCGAGGGGATCTTCCTCGGGAAAATTCAGCTTCCCTGCCGGGATCTCGAAGAAGACGCGCCCGTGCGCGTAGCGGAACTGCCGCTCCATCAGCACACTGCCGTCGGAGAGGAGGGGCAGAACGCACACCGCGCCGACATGGAGGCAGATCTCCCGTGTCGCCTGCTCCCCGTTCGGGAGTTTTACGGTATCCTCCACGACGTGAAGCACCTTTCCGTGATAGATCTCTTTGCGTGACAGTCTCGTTTCGGTCAGATCCTGCATCTTTTTTCTCCTTGTGCGGCGTTTCGGGTTCCGCCGAAGTATGTCTTATTATACCACAACACTGCTGACCTGTCAATCGATTTTGACGGGATGACGGGAATTTTTCTTTTCGCACTTGAAAAATAAGAAAAAGCCTGTTATAATAAAGAAAAAACAGTGAGGAGACCCGATGATATGAAACTCAGCGTACTTACCAACCTGTTCGCCAACCTCCCGCTCGACGAAGCGCTCGCGAAATTCGAGAAGCTCGGCATCGAGGCGGTCGAGATCGGTTGCGGCGGCTACCCCGGAAAGGCGCATTGCGACCCCGCCGTTCTCTTGAAGGATGAAAAGGCACTCGAAAACTGGCTTGCCACCTTCAAAAAGCACGGACTCGAGATCTGCGCGCTGTCGGTCCACGGCAACCCCGTACACCCCGACAAGAAGATCGCGAAGGCATATGACGACGACTACCGCAACGCCGTCCTTCTCGCCGAGAAGATCGGCATCGACACCGTTGTGACCTTCTCCGGCTGCCCCGGCGGCTCACCCGAGGACAAGACGCCCAACTGGGCGACCTGCGCATGGCCCGACGATTACCTCGCCGTTCTCGACTATCAGTGGAACAAGGTGCTCATTCCCTATTGGAAGGAAGCGTCCGCCTTCGCGCTGGCACACGGCGTAACGAAGATCGCGTTTGAGATGCACCCCGGCTTCTGCGTTTACAATCCCGAGACGCTCTTGAAGCTCCGCGCCGCCGTCGGCGATGTGATCGGCGCAAACTTCGACCCCTCGCACCTCATCTGGCAGGGCATCGAGCCGGTTGCCGCCATCCGCGCACTGGAAGGTGCGATCTACCACTTCCACGCGAAGGACACGAAGATCGACAAGTACAACACCGCGAAATTCGGCGTTCTCGACACCAAGCATTACAGCGACGAGGCGCACCGCTCTTGGATCTTCCGTACCATCGGCTACGGCAACGGTCTCGACTACTGGCGCGATATGATCTCCGCGCTCCGTCTTGTCGGCTACGACAAGGTGATGTCGATCGAGCACGAGGATTCGCTCATGACGCCCGACGAGGGTCTCGCCCACGCGGTGGAATTTTTGAAGCAGTCCATCATCCGCGAGCCGAAACCCACGACCATGGGATGGGCTTAAAAAAATTATGAATTAAGAATTATGAATTAAGAATTAATTATTAGTGAAAAGTCGGACTTTATAATCATTCGGAATTCATGATTCGGGATCGGTTGTGAGGACATTTGGCTTTTTGCGGGATGAAGCGCGCGGTTTGGCAGAGATCTCCCGCGTTTGCTCTTTTGTTTTTCTCGATCGGAATGTCGCCGACAGGTTTTTCGGAGCCTGTCGGCGGCTTTCTTTTTCGGAGATGCGACAAACATTCACAAATTTTCCTTAAAATTTCACGAATATGCTATTTACTTTTCACAGAAACTATGGTATACTGTAAGTGCCGAGGGAAAGAGAAGTTCCCTCTTTCCGTCGGACGATCCGAGAAAGGACCGCCATCACGGCGGGGTGAATCTCATGAAAATTTCGGTATCCGGCAAACAGATGAACGTCCGCGACAGTCTCCGCGACACCATCGAGCGGAAGCTGCACAAGTTCGACAGATTTTTCGGCGACGAGACCGAGGCACAGGTCACGTGCAGGGTGCGCAAAGGGGTCAAGATCGTCGAGATCACGATACGGTACGGAAGCGTGACCTTCCGCAGTGAAGAGGAGAGCGACACCTTCGAGACGGCGCTCGACCGTTCGGTCGACAGTCTCGAGCGTCAGATCCGCAAAAACAAGACGCGCCTCGAAAAGACGGTGCGCCGCGACGCCTTCCGCCCGACGGAAGCCGAGCCGCAGGAAGAGATCGAGGAGGACGGCGAGTTCGTCGTGCGGACGAAGACCTACGACGAGAAGCCGATGACAGTGCCCGAGGCGATCTTGCAGATGAATCTCGTCGGTCACACCTTCTTCGTCTTTCGTGACGCCGAATCGGGAAAGACCGCGGTCGTCTATAAAAGAAAGGACGGCAACTACGGCGTCTTGATGCCAGAATGACGGTGTCTTGACATCGCGAAAAGAAAGGCGGAGCAGAACGCAAAGCCTTTCCTGCTCAAAAACCGTGCGGGGACTTTTGCGTTGCAAAGGTCCCCGCACGGTTTTATTTATATCATCTTTTGCAAAGAATACGTTGCATTTTTTGCGCGATCAGTGGTTTTTCAGCTTTGCGAGAACATGTTCCGCCGCGGCATTTTTCGCCTCTTTTTTGCTTCGACCTTCCCCTTCGGCGCGGTAGCTTCCGAAGCGGCAGGAGGCACGATAATACCGCTCGTACTCGTCTCCGCCCGCCTCACCGAGATCCTCGTAGATCGGAGGCAGCAGACGGCGGCTCGCGGCGTATTTCGAAAGGCGCTCACAGGCAGAGACGCTCGTCTCCTTCGCTTGCGGGATGTCGGCATCCGCCCATTCCGCCTCAAGCATACGAAGCGTTTCTTCCGCCGCGGCACTTTCGGCAACGGTCCGATTTTTTCCGATGCCGCGACCGTATGACTTACCGCCGACGGTGCAAAGATATTCATAGGTACGTTTATGCTCGGGACCGCTCTCTGCGACGACGGTATAGACGGGAGACGGCAAGCGGTGCTTTTTATCCGCGCAGAATTCCTGAAGGGCATTCTTCGGACTTTTGACCGCATCGCCGGATTTCGTGAGATATTCGCCGACGTCGAGCATCCGCGAAACGATGGGCAGCACGACCGACAGATCGCATCCGCTGTCGATATAGACCGCGCCGACAATGCTCTCGAAAAGATCCTCCATCACCGACGGCTCATCGGCGGCGCCCGTCTTCGCATCTCCCGCGCCTAAGATTAGGTACTCCTGAAGTCCGAGCTCCCGCATACTCTTCGCGAGGTTCTTTTTATCGCTCAGGCGGGATTTGATATTCGAGAAATCCCCTTCGGCAAGTGCCGTGCGGATCCCGTAGGGACAGCGTGTCGAAAAATCGCGGATCATGAAGGTGATGATCGCCGCGGAAAGGATCCCGTCCCCGAAAAATTCAAGCACCTCGTTCGACTGCGGGACCTCACCCCCGCGCATTTTTTCCTCGTTGCAATAGCTCGTGCGGGTGAACGCCTGCTTCAAAAGAGAGGGATCGCGGAAGCGATAACCGAGCGTGTCCTCGATCGTATGCCTGTTTTTTTCAAAATCCATCGCAAAGATATCCTCTCGTTTCCTCGGAATGTGTGTTTATTCTACCATTTTCCGCAGGGTTTGTCAATGAAAAATGCGGATTTTCCTTTTCTTTTGCGTGCATATAAAGAAAGGCGGTTGACAAAGCGGAGAATTTGTGGTAAAATAAATGAAACGCCCCTATCCGGTGCAAATTCGACGGAGGTAGTGATCGGTCATGCGGCTTGTGCGTTGCGCACGGGAAAAGCTCGCGTCCTTCTTTGAAGGCTACGCGTATCCCATACTGGTCTGTCTGATGGTTCTCATCGGGCACATGACCGGTTACGAATTCTATATCAACATCTTCGGTTGCTGTCTTTTCGTTTTGGCTCTGATGGTCTCGGACTCTCTTCGTCCGATGATCCCCTTCACCCTGACCTTCATCTATCAGGTCTCGGTAAAGAACACCCCCTGCTCTCCCGTTCTTTCCGATTATTATTTTACGGGGTCGCGTCTCATCATCGTCATCTGTCTTGCCGCCCTCCTGCTCTTCGGCTTCGTCTTTTACATTGCGAAAACGGGGTTGCTCGGGCGCATCGGGTTCAAAAACACGCCCCTGCTTCTCCCCCTGCTCTGCCTGTCCGCGGTCTTTTTGCTGAACGGGCTCGGTGCGGACAAGTATACGCCGATGAATCTTCTCTTCGGCGGGATCCAGGTCTTCTCCTTCTTCCTCTTCTTCGTCCTCATGTATCACGGGCTTGAGCGGGAGAACCCGAAGGAGCTGTTCTCCTATTTCTGCTATATCACGACGCTTATCTCCCTGCTTCTGATCGCGGAAGTCGTCCTGATGTTCCTGAACGGTAACATTATCAACGAGGAAGGGCAGATCGTCAAGGACTATATCTTCATCGGCTGGGGTGTCTGCACGACGATCGGCACCGTGCTTTCCGTTCTTATCCCCCTGAATTTTTACCGTGCGATCCAAGGAAAATTCGCTCTGTTTCATTTTCTTGTCGCAACGGCACTTTTTGCCGCCGTCATTCTCACCATGTCGCGCAACGCGCTTCTTTTCGGTAGCATCGCGTATCTTTGCTGTCTGATCGTCAGCTGTGTGTACGGAAAAAACCAAAAGGCATTCCGCGTCGGAAGTCTCCTTCTCCTGATCGGTGCGATCGTCGGCTTTGTTCTCTTCCGAGAAGGCATCATGCGCCTTCTCTCGGATTATTTCGAGCGCGGCTTTATGGACAACGGACGCTTCGTGATCTGGCGCAATGCGATGTGGGCGTTCCGCAAGAATCCGATCTTCGGCGCGGGCTTCTTCATCGAGGCACTCGAGCTTCTGGACAACTTCGGCATCTCCCTCTTCCCCGTCATGGTGCACAACACACCGATCCAGTTCCTCGCGTCGACGGGGGTCGTCGGACTTATTGTATATGCCCTTTACCGCATCATGACCCTGCGCCCCTTTTTCCGCCATCCCTCGCTCGAAAAGAGCTTCCTCGGCATCGCGATCCTGATGTTCCTCGCCGAATGTCTGCTCGATATGTTCGCCTTCATCGTCTACCCCCTCTTCTATTACAACATCGCGCTGATCATCGCCCTTCTCCTTTCGAAGGAGGACGAGGCGCTTGCCGAGCAGAACAAATTGTCCGCACTCGAAAAAACGAAGCGTATCACGAAAAAATAATCATCCCGAAACCCCGAGAGAGGACGACAAAGTGTCGTTCTCTCTTTTTTATCCGTCGAAAAAACGTCGGACAGGCGCTTCCCACCGACCGCCCCTCCCGCAATATGAAAAATCACCCCCGAGCCGGGTCTTGCACCGTCTCGGGGGTGATCTTGTTCACGCGAGCTTATCTTTGCCGCGTGCTTTGCGGCTTGCTTTTCAAAAGGAGCTCGTGTCCGTATTCATTTCAAGGCTGACTCCCATTTACCGTCCCCGACGCTTTCCTGTTCGGCGAAAGGACGTCTCTCTGCGCCTTGCTTCAATAGAGATGCTCGTATTTTCCGCCCGGGATGAATTCACGGATCAGGGAGGTCTCGGGCACGAGGGTGTCGGGGATCGGCGCCACCTTCGCGAGAGCGTCGGCAACGGCGCGCATGTACGGATCGGTGAGAGACTCCTCGCTCATGACCCGCTCGGCAAAGGGGCGCATGACCCCCGGCTCAAAGGTGTGGAAGGTGTCGAAGAACAGCTCCGCATTCTCTTTATAGGGATAAAGGTAGGCATCCTCTCCCTCGAGCACCTGTCGCCACAGGGTCAGCGTATGCATCGCCGTCGCGCCGCGATAGAGGCTGTCACGCACCAGTCGGCGGACAAAGCGCAACTTTCGTCCCGAGAGCACGCGCTCCCCGTCGTCGTCGACAAGATTGGTCGACACGCTGACGAAGATCCGAAGGAGCGCGTCGGTCGAGAGATCGCCCGCGATCTTCGGATTCAGGGCGTGGAGCCCCTCGATCACGACACATCCGTCGGTCAGGGCGGGATAGTCGGTCATGCCCGCGCGGGCAGAGCATTTGAAATCGTACTTCGGCACCGAAAAGGGGCGTCCCGTGAGGATGTCGCCGAGCGTCTTTCGCACCGCGTCGAGGTCGAGCGCCTCGGCACACTCCATATTCCGCGTACCGTCCGCATTCTTCGGATAGTGCGGGTCGGCACTGTCGAGATAGAAATCGTCGAGCGACAGGACGAGCCCCGCGTGCCCTTCGGCACGGATGGCGTCGGCGAGCAGATTCGCCGTCGTGGTCTTCCCCGCGCCCGAGGGACCCGCGAGCAATACGGCGCGCGTGCCCCGCGCGAGGACCTCGCTTGCGGCGTGTTCGATCTTTTCGTGATACTCCGCCTCTGCCGCCGCTACCGTGCGGGCAGGGTCGGCGGCAAGCGTATTGAGCTTTGCCAATGAAAGTTCGGGCATGAGTTTCAAAACCTTTCCGTTAATAACCGCTGATGGGGAGGTCTTCGTTGTCCTCCCCGCGTTCGATGGCGCGGATCTCCACCACGTACGAGCGCCCCGGTGCGACATTCACCGTCACGCGCTCCCCGACCTTGCTCCCCATGACGGCGCTGCCGAGGGGAGACTCCTTGCTGACGAAGCCGTGCAGGGCATCCTGCCGCAGGGTGGTCACGAGCTGGATCCGTTTTTCCTCCCCGCGCGCCTCGTTGTAGATCGTCACGTAATCGAACAGGGCGGCGCGGTCGGCTTTTTTCTCTACTTCAATGATATGCGCGGTGCGGATCATGTTGTCAAGGTAGCGGATGCGTCCTTCGTTTCTGCGCTTCTCGCGCTTCGCTTCCTTGTATTCCGCGTTCTCGCTGAGATCGCCGAATTCGCGCGTCCGCTTCAGCTCCGCGAGAAGCTTCGGACCGAGGACCGAGGTGCGGTAGTCGATCTCTTCCTGCATTTTTTTGATATCGACTTCGGTCAATTCATCATACATTTTGCAACCTCCGAGAGAGTTCTATGCGGTTTTTGCAAAGAATTCTTTACAAATTGCTAAAAATTACTTCTTCATTCCGTTGACGATGGCGAGCGTGTCTCTCGCGATCACGAGCTCCTCGTTGGTCGGAATGACGTAGACCTTGAGCTTCGAGTCGGGCGTGGAGATCTCGATCTCCTTGCCGCGGGTGTTGTTCTTTTCTTCGTCGATCTTCACACCGAGGAAGGCGAGCTTTTCACAGACGGCGGAGCGATACTGAGGGTTGTTCTCACCGATACCGCCCGTAAAGACGATGGCATCCGCACCGCCCATGGCGGCAATATAGCCGCCGACAAGCTTCGTGAGCTGGTGGCAATACATTTTCTCGACGAGACGGCATCTCTCGTTGCCCTCTCTCGCGCCGCGCTCGATGAGCTGGTTGTCACTGCTCACGCCCGAAACGCCGAGCATACCCGACTTCTTATTGAGCATCTTATCGATCTCGTCGGCGGTGGTGACTTCTCCCTTGCGCATGAGATAGGGGATGATGGCGGGGTCGATGTTCCCCGAGCGGGTCCCCATCATAATGCCTTCAAGCGGGGTGACGCCCATCGAGGTATCGAAGCATTTGCCCCCCTTCACGGCACTGACCGACGCGCCGTTGCCGAGATGGCAGGTGACGACGTTCACCTCTTCCTTCGGCTTGCCCATCAGCTCGGCGCAACGCGCGGAAACGAAGCGATGCGAGGTGCCGTGGAAGCCGTAGCGGCGGATCTTGTACTTTTCGTAATATTCATAGGGGAGGGCGTACATGTAGACGTAATCGGGCATCGTCTGATGGAAGCCCGTATCGAAAACGGCAACCTGCGGCACCTTCATGATCTTCTCGCATTCCACGATACCCTTAAGGTTCGCGGGATTGTGGAGGGGTCCGAGGTCGCGGCATTCGTCGATGATCTTCTTCACCTCTTCGGTCACGAGCACCGAGCCCGAGAGCTTCTCTCCGCCGTGCAGAACGCGGTGACCGACCGCGCCGATCTCATCGACCGAAGAAATGACGCCGTGAACGGGGTCGACAAGGGTATCGAGCACGAGCTTGAGCGCCTCTGCGTGCGTCGGGAAATTCGCCGCGGGGGTATAATCCTCTCTGCCCGGTACCTTGAGCTTAAACTTCGAGATGCCGCCGATCTCCTCGCAAATTCCCTTTGCGATGACCTGCTCGTTCTCCATGTCGATGAGCTGGAATTTCAGCGACGAGCTGCCTGCGTTGATGACAAGAATTTTCATACATCCGTCCTCTTTCTGTTTATATAAAATTTTGATTTACGAAGAAAATACGTCCCCAAAACGCCCTTACACCGCGTAGCAGAGCGACGGGACACCGAAGATCACGATATACAGCACCGCAACGGCAATGCCGACGAGGGCGCCGAAAAAGACCTGCAAGGGACTGTGCCCGACGAGAGTCTTGAGCTTTTCCTCCTGCTCGATCTTGTCCTTGCTTTTTAAGAGCTTGTTGATGGTGTCGAACAAAAGGAGAATAGAGGTCGCCTGCTTCCCCGTCTCGCGGCGCACGCCCTTCGCGTCGTGCATGACGACGATGGCGAGGATCATTGCGACGGCAAACAGCGGACGGTCAAAGCCCGTCGTATAGCCCACCATGGTGGCAAGGGACATGACCGTCGCGGAATGTCCGCTCGGCATCCCGCCGTCGCCGAAGAGGCGGGAGATATGCGGTTTCTTTTCCACCGCCCAGCTGAGGAGAAATTTGATCGTCTGTGCCGTAAAGAACGCGGCGATGGACGCCCAGAGGAGGTGGTTGTGGAAAAAGTCGTACACAATATTCATAGAAAATCTCCGTTTGCCGCCGAGGGGCGGCGTGAATGTGAAAGGATTCCGAAAGAGAGGCGCCGCCCGCCGTCAGGCGGCGAGGGCGGCTTTTTTCTTCAGCTTCGAGATCTTACGGAAGTAGAACGGGATATAGAGAAGACCGGTCAGCGCCCAAGAGATCGGGTAGATGATATACAGCATCTCGGGGGTATGGTAGGCAGGGATCGTCACCACCGTCTTGACCCAGAACACACGGATCACGCAGTTGCCGAAGAGGGAGATCAGCATGGCGAGCGTCGACTCACCGAGTCCGCGCATCGAATTGCCGAAAACATCCATAATGCCGCAGAAGAAATAGGTGCTCGCGAGAATCTCGATACGCAGGCAGGCATATCCGATTACGGTCTCGTCGCGGGACATCATCCCCGCGAGCGGCTCGCGCAAGAGAAGCGTCGCACCGCCGACGAGCATTCCGATGCCGACCGCGATCGCCATCGACCAGCGCACCGAGGCGCGCACGCGGTCGAGCTTCCCCGCCCCGAGATTCTGACTCACGACGGAGAGGGCGGCGAGCGCCACGGCGTACATCGTGGTATAGATGAACCCGTCGATCTGGCTCCCGATGGTGTTGCCGGCAATCGCGAGCTTGCCGAAGGAATTGAAGGTCGACTGGATCAGCACATTGGAAATGCTGAAGATACAGCCCTGAAGCCCTGCGGGGACGCCGATCTTCATCATGGTGAGAAGCTCGGGACCGTCGACGCGGAGATACTTTTTCTCAAGTCTTGCATAGCCCGTCTCCCGCACCATGGCGATCATGGCGAGAATCGCGGAAATGAGCTGTGCCGCGACGGTAGCGATGGCAACACCCTCCACGTCCAATCCGAGGACGACAATCGAGAAAATATCGAGTCCGATATTGGCGACGCCGCCGATCACGAGGTAGATCAGGGGGCGCACGGTATCGCCGACCGCGCGGAGAATGGACGCCGCGAAGTTATAAAGCATGATGATGGGCATACCGAGGAAATAGATGCGCATGTATTTTGCGGCGAGATCGATGACCTCGGGGTCACATTCCATCCATTCAAGGAAGGTATAAGAGCAGAACCATCCGATCACGGCAAGCAGCGTGCCGAAGGCGATCGAGATCACGACGGCGGTGCCAACCGCACGGTGCGCGTGCTCCGCATCCCGCTTCCCGACGTAGCGGGCGACCAGAACGTTCGCGCCCGTCGAGATGCCGACGAACAGTGAGACGATGAGGTTGACGAGGGCACCCGTCGAGCCGACGCCCGCGACCGCCTCGTCGCTGACGAAGATCCCGAGGGTGGCGACGTCGACCGCGTTGAAGAGAAGCTGGAGAACGTTCGTCGCGATCAACGGGAGGGAAAATATCAATATTTTGAGGAAGATCGAGCCTTCGGTCAAATCGACTTCCTTTGTCTTTCTCATGGGAATTCTCCTTTTACTGCACCTTTTTTGCCTTGTCGGCGGCTTTTTTCGCTTTGCGCTTTGCGAAGGTCTCGATCAAAGAGATCTTTTTATCGGTAAGGGTCAGCACCCACGCTTCCCGCGTTTTCGGGATCCGCGTGATGTTGAGGGGCCACATGTGGGAAAAGATCATGGCAGCCTCCTCGTCGGAGATGCCGAATTCCGCTTTCGCGTTTTCCATCGCGCGCCTCGCGTGGCGGTAGCCGTGAAAGTGATGGGAGCCGTCCCCTTTCTTATGCCAATCGTAGAGATAAAAATCGTGAAGAAATGCCGCGCGTACGAGCGAGGGGATGTCGAGCCCCTTCGGGTGCCGCTTGGCATACAGAAAGCACGCCTCGGCGACCGCGTAGCAATGATCGTAGGTCGTCACGCTCCCGTGCTGAATATAGGTCTTCATCTCGTCCACCCTCGGATGTGCGAGGAGGGGGGCAAGGAAAGAAAGGAATTCCGCTTTTTCTTCGGGTCTCATCATCGGCGTCACCTCCTTTCGTGCGTTGCTACTTATTATAACACGCGCGCCCGAAAAAGTCAATATCCCGCGGCGCGGTTTCTTTTTCCGCGGCGCGGTTTCTTTTTCCTTTTCGCGCCGTTCGCGCGGGTTGAGGAGGTGCACCATCCGACGAGGAATTCTTCTGCAAATTTTGCGATCCTTCGCAAAAGATCCTCTATCATCGAACACCGTCGGAATCTTTCGGTTCCGACGGTTTTTCATTTCTTTCCGAAGCGACTGCGTACGGGGGATTTTTCCCACGCCACCATTTTTCTCGTCAAAATCGCGTCAAATCGCGTCAATTCGCATGACGAGATGATTAAATTGTGAGAAAATTGTTCTCGCCGTACTCTCCGATCGGCAATTTCATCCCCGCACGGGAATCAAAAGGGCGCGCGAGGCTTTTTAAGCTTTTTTAGCGGGGCTTTTTTCTGTCCGACGATTGACGCGCGGGGGAAGTTGTGGTATAATACGGGTAAGGTAACTTCGGTCTTTCCGCGACCGCTTTGCAACAAAGAGCGGAGCGGAGAGATCGAAGATCGCGTTTTCGGAAAGGGGGTGCCGTATGATCTACGATCGGGAAAAAGAGCTTTTGAAGCTCGGCGTGCGGGAATTCGTCACGCGGGCAAGGCGGGGCATCTCCGAGACGCTCCCTCTCGAAGAGGACGAGCCAGAGATCCTGAAAGACTCGCCGAAGAGTGCCTTTCTCGAAGGGTACGCGCCCGTTTTTTCGGAGTATGAATTTTCGCTCGGCGAATACCGTGCCGTCGTCCATGCGGTCGCCGACCGCGCGGAGGGGGAGCGGCTCTTTTTCGCCGTGCCCTGTGACGCGAGCCCGTCGCATCCCGGGCGGGAGCTTGTCGCCGAGGCGCGGGGGGAGGCGTATATCACGGCACTCTCCTATCTTTCGGAGCACGCGCTCTCTTCCCTCTCCCTCTCCTTTCTCTATTTCCGCCCCGCGACGGGCGAGACCTACGAGACCGAGGAACGAGTGACGAAAAAGAAGCTCGAGGGCTTTTTCGAGAAGTGCCGCACGGCGCTCCTGCGCTATGCCGCCCCCGAGATCGAGCGGGTGACGGTCAGGCTCCCCTCCTTCGCTTCCCTCCGTTTCCCTTACGGGAAGCTGCGCGAGGGGCAGGAGGAATTCATCCACGCGGTGTTCCGCACCGTGAAGCGGGGGGGCAGACTCTTCGCAGAGGCGCCGACGGGGACGGGAAAGACCGTCTCGGCGCTCTATCCCGCGCTCCGCGCCATGGCGGCGGGGGGATGTGACAAGATCTTTTACTTCACGCCGAAGCGCACCACGGCAAAGGCGGCGGAGGACTGCCTCCTCGACCTTGCGCGCGCGGGCGCCGAGGTGCGCGCCGTGACGCTGAGTGCCAAGGAGCACATCTGCGAGCGGCAGACGATCTGCCGTGCGGGACGGGACGCCTGTCCCCTCACGAAAAAGAACCGTCTCGCCGACGCCGTGCTCGCGCTGGCGGAAGAAAAACGCCCCACGGTGGGGGCGGCGGAGCTTCGGCGCGTCGGCGAGACGTTCGGCGTCTGCCCGCACGAGCTTTCCCTCGCGTACGCGGAGCTTGCCGACGTCGTGATCTGCGACTTCAATTATCTTTTCGACCCGTTCGTTTTCTTAAAGCGCTTTTTCACCGAGGGGGGACGGTATGCCTTCCTCGTCGACGAGGCGCACAACCTCCCCGAGCGCGCCGCCTCCATGTACTCGGCAGTCATCTCCGAGGAGGAGATTGCGGGAAAGATGCTTCCCCTCGGCGAGCACGCGGCGCTCCGTCACGCGACGGCGGAGGCGGCGGAGCGGTTCCGTGCGACGATCCTTCCCTATCTCTCCTCCGAGATCCGCGAGGGGAAGGACGGAAAAAAAGTCGGTGCGGCACACTCGCGCGAGCTTCCTTCGGGGATCTACCCGATCTTTAACGCGCTCTGCGCCGCGACGGAAAAGGAGATCTTCCTGACCCTTTCCTCAAAGGAAGAGGGGAAGGAGGAAAAGCTCTCCGCCCTGCGGCAGTATTATGCCGCCATCCGCCGTTTTCACAAGATCCTATCCTATTTCGACGACCGATACGAGGCATTCTATTTTTACGAGGACGGGAGGCTCTCCCTCAAGCTCTTTTGCGTCGACACGGGACACGTCGTCTCCGAACGGCTCGACCTCGGGCGAAGCGCGGTGTTCTTCTCGGGAACGCTCTCCCCTCTCCCCTATTTCCGCGCCATGCTCGGCGCGGACGGGGCGGACGAGACGCTGACGCTCCCCTCTCCTTTCGACCGCGGGCAGCTCTCGGTGGCGATCATGGACAAGATCGGCACCCGCCTCTCCGAGCGGGAGCGCACGCTCCCCGCCGTCCTGCGCGTGATCGCGGCGACCGTCTCGGCAAAGCGGGGAAATTACATCGTCTTCACCCCCTCCTTTGCCTATAACGCGATGCTTGCCGCCGCCTTTCGCGCAAAGTATCCGAAGCTCCGCGTCCTCGAGCAGAAGCGCGGGGCGACGGAGGAAGACACCGAGACATTTTTCGAAGCCTTCCGAAGCCCCGACCCGTCCTATCTCGTCGCCTTCTGCGTTACGGGAGGCGTCTATTCCGAGGGCATCGACCTCGCGGGCGACTCCCTCATCGGCACGGTGATCGTCGGCACGGGAATGCCCGCCGTCTCCTTCGAGCGGGAATCCATGTGCGCCTATTTCGACGAAAAATACGAGGCGGGCAAGGCGTACGCCTACGTATATCCCGGGATGAATCGCGTGCTTCAGGCAGGCGGACGGGTCATCCGTCGGGAGGAGGACCGCGGCGTCATCGTTTTGGTCGACGACCGCTTCTCCGACCCGCTCTACAAAAAAAGCATTCCCGCGCTCTGGCGCGGACTGAAATTCGTCGGCGACGCCAAAGGTCTGAAAATGCTTCTCGATAAATTCTGGGCGGAAGGCTCGGAGAAAAAGTCCTGACATACGGTGTGCTTTTTCCAAGTTCGCCTTTATAATGACTATATTTGTTTGCTTTCTTGCACTTTTTCCTTCTTTTTTTGAGAAAAACGCAGTGCTCGCTTCTTGCCCTTCTCTTTCTTTTTCTCTTTCTTTTTCTCGGAGAGAAGATAGCCGGTCTTCGCGTCAAAACGAAAGGTATCGTCGAGGGAGAACAGCGTTTTCGCGCGGTGTGTGACAAGGTACCTTCTGCGAAGGGTCAGTATGTTTTCCGAAAGAGAAAAGGTCAGGCTGTATCTTACGCACCGCGGGCGGGTGGTGAAGCGCTTTTTCGCATCTTCATTCGCAAGGTATGCCGCGCGCAGGGGGGGGACGCTCTCCCCCTCCGTGTGCGAAAGGACCTCCCGCCACAGCGCGTCCGAAAAGCCGCGGAGCCTCCCCTCGGCGCGCGGCGTCAAAAGCGGGGGCAGGGCTTCCTCCTCCCGCCACAAAACGAGCAAGGCGACCCCTTCCTCGCGATAGACCTTTTCGTTCCCCCGATTCTTTTCTTCGGACATAGACCGCCCCATTCCGCCGCCGAGGCGACTGCACAAACGATGAAAATTTTCCGAAGGAAGCCGATACGAAAGACTCCGAGCGCGTTCCCCCTCGGAAAACGCGTCTTTTACGTCTTTACGGTAAAAGCTCCCCCGTCCCCTTTTACTTGAATGTATGAGGGACGGGGGAGCTTTATGCGTTTTGCCCTTCTCATCGGGTCAGCTGCGTCTCAAAAATTCCAAAAGCAGGGTGTGAGAGCGCGCGGCGGCATCCGCGAGGAAGGTCGGATAATCCATATGCGAGGAGCCGTCCGCGTTGTCCGAGACGGCGCGAAGAATGACGGCGGGCGTGCCGTTCAGATAGGCGACGTGCGAGATTGCCGCGCCCTCCATATCGCAGGCGATCGCGCCGAAGAGGGAGACTATTCTTTCCTTCTCCGCCGCCGAGGCGACGAAGCGATCGCCCGACGCGATCGTACCGACCTTCGCGCGATAGCCGAGCGTCTCTGCCGCAAGGCGCATTCTCTCCACGGCGTCGGCTTCCGACGGAAGATAGATCACGTCAATGCCCGAAAGAAGCCCCGCGGGATCGCCGAGGGCGGTCGTGTCCATATCGTGCTCCACCGCGCGATCGGCGATCGCGATGTCGGTGACCGAGAGATCTGCGGATAAGGAGCCGCCGACCCCGGTATTGACGATCAGCTTCGGTGCGTAGCGCAGGATCATCGCCTCGGCGGCGGTCGCGGCGGCAACCTTCCCGATGCCCGAGCGGACGATCACGACCTCTTTTTCCGCAAGGCGTCCGCGGGTAAAGAGACTGCCCGAGACGAGCTCTTCCTTTGCGTCCTCTATCTCATGAAGCAGTGCGTCCACCTCGGAACTCATAGCGCCGATGATACCGATCATACCGTTCCCTCCTTTGTCGGATAACGAAAATCGTTGGTCTTGTTTTTTAAGATCGAAAGATAGCGTGCACACTCCCGCCGTGCGGCATCGAGGTCAAGCTCACGATAATTTCCGCATTCGACAGGGGTATCGCCGAAGACGCGCCCCTCGTGGGAGACGACCTGCTCCAGCACGTGAAAAAGTGCCGCGAGGACCTCGTCCTCCTTCGCATCGCGCACGAGAAGATAAAAACCCGTCCGACATCCCATCGGACCGAAGTAGATCACTCGGTCACCGATCTCGGAGGAGCGAATATAGGTCGCGACCATATGCTCCACCGTGTGCATGGTCACGTTGTCCATATAGGACCCCGCGTTCGGCACGCGTGTGCGCAGATCGTAGGTGGTAATATCACCGTCGACACGCGAAACGTAGATACCTTCGCGAAGCAGATCGTGGTCGATCTTGAAGGACGCAATGGTTTGGATTTCTTGCATATTTTCTTATCCGTTCTTGTTTTTGTAAATAATTCTTTGCTTATATAACGAAATCTCCCGCCGTTTCCGTGCCGACGAGATCGGCGACGGTGATGCGCCTGAAGTAGTCTTTTGTCAGTTTTTCATACCCCTTCCACATGGGAAGCGTCTTGCAGAACGCGGCGCGCGGACAGGGAGCCGCTCCCGTACAGAGGCAGGAGACGGGCGCGAGATCCCCCTCGGCGAGCAGGAGCACGTCGAGGACGGAGATCGACGCGGGGTCGCGCGACAGGCGGTAGCCGCCGCCCTTTCCGTGCACCCCTTCGACAAAGCCCCCGCCGACCAAGGCGGGCAGGATCTTCTCGATATATTTCAGGGAGATGTCCTGCCTTGCGGCGACCTCCCGCATCGGGACGTAGCCGCCCCCGTGCTCGGCAAGGTCGATGAGAACGCGAAGCGCGTATCTTCCGCGTGTGGAGATCATAGGTTCGCCTCCCCGCGCGCGGCGGCTTCGGCGTTCCGCTCTTCCGGCGTGTGTGCGACAGGAGAACCCGCGCCTTGCGTAAGGGGGCTTTCCTTCTGCGAAGCCGTGCCTTTGTAAAAAGGAGTGCCGTCATCGTGCGGCGTCGCGCTGTCCGAAGCGATGCCTTCCTTCCGCGGAGTCACACGATCCGAAAGAGCGCTTTCGTTCCGCGAAGCCGTGCCTTCCCGAAAAGCGGCGCCGGCATTATGGGGAGTCGCGCCGTGGGAAGAAGGGTCTTCCTCCCGCAGAATGACGCCGCCGCCGAGAACGACGTCGCCGTCATAGAGAACCACCGCCTGCCCCGGGGTGATCGCGCGTTGCGGCTCATCGAAGAGAAGCGCGATCCGCCCGTCCGAAAGGGGGGTCACGGTCGCGGGCTCCTCGGGCTTACGATAGCGGATCTTCGCGCGACAGCGAAAGGGAAATGTCGGGGTCTCACCCGAGATCCAGTTGACCTCACCCGCGAGCGCGTCCCGTCGGAAGAGCTCCTCTTCCCTGCCGAGCACCACGGTATTGTCCTCGGGGCGGATCTCCGTGACGTACAGCTCCTCGGGGAACGGGATGCCGAGCCCCTTGTGCTGTCCGACGGTGTAGTGTACGATCCCCTTGTGCCGTCCGAGCACGTGCCCTTCGCGGTCGACGTAATTGCCGGGCGTCGGGGCTTTCCCCGTCCGCAGCTCGATGATCTTCGCATAATTCCCGTCGGGGACGAAGCAGATGTCCTGACTGTCGGGCTTATCCGCGTTCGAGAGTCCGCCCTCCGTGGCGATGCGGCGCGTCTCGGTCTTCCGATATTCCCCGATGGGAAAGAGAGTGCGCGCAAGCTGTGCCTGCGTCATGGCATAGAGAACGTAGCTCTGATCCTTCGTCGGGTCGAGCGCCTTTTTCAGAACGTACTTTCCACCCTCGAAGGAGACTCTCGCGTAATGCCCCGTCGCGATGTGATCGCACCCGAGCACCGTCGCACGGTCGAAGAGCTTATCGAATTTCATATATCGGTTGCAGTCGATGCAGGGATTCGGCGTCACGCCGCACTCGTAGCACCTGACGAACTTATCGATGATCTTCTCTCCGAAGTCGTCCGAGAAGTTGAAGACGTAGTAGGGCATCCCGAGGCGGTTCGCCACGGCGCGCGCGTCCTCCACGTCGTCGAGCGAGCAACAGGTGTGCGCCGCGGGAATCCCCGCGTCCTCGTTGTGATAGAGCTTCATCGTACAGCCGACGCACTCATGCCCTGCCTCGGTGAGTAGCTTGGCGGCGACGGCGGAATCCACGCCGCCGCTCATCGCGACAAGAACCTTCATTCTTTCGTTTCCTTTTCTTTGGTTGATGACGGGAAAAATCTTTGATTTCTACCGTTTTTCCGTATTTTCTTTTTCTTGTCCCGCTTATTTCTCCGCAAACATGGGGGAGGAGAGATAGCGGTCGCCCGTGTCGGGAAACAGGACGACGATGGTCTTCCCCTCGTTCTCGGGTCTCTTCGCAAGCTCGATCGCCGCGTGGAGCGCCGCGCCCGAGGAGATACCGACGAGCACGCCCTCCCGTCTGCCGACAAGGCGTCCGCCCTCGAACGCGTCCTCGTCCGATACGGGCAGGATCTCATCGTAGACGGCGGTATCGAGCACGTCGGGCACAAAGCCCGCGCCGATCCCTTGAATCTTATGCGCGCCCGCGACGCCCGTCGAAAGCACGGCGGAGCTCTTCGGCTCCACGGCGACGACGCGGACGGCGGGATTCTTCGACTTCAGATAATGTCCGACGCCCGTCACGGTACCGCCCGTGCCGACGCCCGCGACGAAGATGTCGACCTTCCCGTCCGTGTCCTCGTAGATCTCGGGACCCGTGTGCTCTTCGTGCGCCTTCGGGTTTGCGGGATTAACGAACTGTCCCGGGATGAAGGCGTGCGGGATCGTGTCGGCAAGCTCTTTTGCCTTGGCGATCGCGCCCTTCATGCCCTTCGCGCCCTCGGTGAGGACGAGCTCGGCACCGTATGCCCGCATGAGCTGACGGCGCTCGACCGACATGGTCTCGGGCATGACGATGATGATGCGGTAGCCTCTCGCGGCGGCGACCGACGCGAGCCCGATGCCCGTATTGCCCGAGGTAGGCTCGATAATGACCGACTCGGGCGTCAGGAGTCCGCGCCGCTCGGCATCGTCGATCATCGCGAGAGCGACACGATCCTTTACCGAGCCCGCGGGATTGAAATACTCGAGCTTCGCGAGAAGCTTCGCTTTCAGACCGAGCTCCTTTTCGATGTGTACGAGCTCAAGCAGGGGCGTGTGCCCGATGAGCTGTGCGGCGGACGTATAAATGCGTGACATATTCGGATCCTCTCTTTCGGTAGAATTACCTACCAACATAGTATATTGGTATTATAATTCAAAGGTTCGCATTTGTCAAGGGGTTTCGGAGAGAACCCGAAAGTTTTCTTCAAATAGCAAATTCCCAAAGCAACTCACAATGGAATTTACTTTGGGAATTCACGGTTTTTTTATCAATAGCCGTAGCGCTTCCGCTTCCCGACAAGGAACGCCGCCGTCGTGAGGACGGACATGATCTCCGCCGCGACGATGGAGAACCAGATGCCGTCAAGCCCGAAGAGGATGGGGAATAAGAGCACCGCGGCAACCTGAAAGACGAGGGTACGCAAAAAGGAGATCAGAGCCGAGGTCAACCCGTCGTTCAGCGCCGTGAAGAAGGAGGAGCCGTAGATGGAGAAGCCCGAGAGCAAAAAGGAGAAGGAAAACACGGAAAAGGCGTGCGAGGTAATCGCGAGCAGCTCTTCGTCATAGCCGACGAACAGCAAAGAGAGCGGATAGGCGCAAAGCTCGCCCGCGGCGAACATGAAGAGCGCCGTCACGGAGATCAGGATCATGCTCCGACGGAGGATGCCGTGAAGCTCCGCGCGGTTTTCCGCGCCGTAGTGATACCCGACGACGGGCGCGGTACCGACGGCGTAGCCGATGAAGATCGCCTGAAAGATCATCGAAACGTACATCAATACGCCGTAGGCGGCAACGCCGTCCTCCCCGGCGTATGCCATCAGCTGTGCGTTATAGAGCATACCGACGAGGGACATCGAGATGTTGCTCATTAACTCGGAGGAGCCGTTCGTGCACACCTTGCCGAGGGCGGGAAGATCGAGGCGGCAGCGCCCGAGCTTCAACGTGCTCGTATTCTTTCTTGCAAAGTAGAAGAGGGGGACGATCCCGCCGACCGCCTGACTCAACGCGGTGGCGACCGCGGCACCCGCAACGCCCCACGGGAAGACGGCGACAAAGAGCGCGTCGAGCACCATATTGGTCACCCCCGCCGCCGCCGTCACGAAAAGTCCGAGCTTCGGCTTCCCCGCCGTGGCGAACAGGCACTGAAACTCATATTGAAGGATATAAAACGGAAGGGCGATCAGATTGATCCTGCCGTATACGACGCACGCGTCGAGCATCTCTCCCTCCGCGCCGAGCAGCACCGCAAGGGGGCGGATAAAGATCACGCCGAGCACCGCGAGAAGGACGCCGACGGCGAGGGAGGCGTATACGATGAGGGAAAAGAGCTCATTCGCCCGTTTCTCGTTCTTCTCCCCGAGGGTCTTGGAGATCAGGGCGCCGCCGCCCGTGCCGAACATAAAGCCGACGCATCCGAAGATCATCAGAAGGGGCATGATGAAGTTGACGGCGGCGAAGGGGGTCTTCCCCACGTAGTTCGAAACGAAGAAGCCGTCCACCACACCGTAGATCGAGGTGAAGATCATCATAATGACGGAGGGGGCGGCGAAGCGCAGAAGGCGGGGGGTATCGAAATGATCCGACAGGCGGATCTCACGTTTTGTCTTGTTTGTCATGGGAAACTCCTTTTTCTTGTTGGTTGCGGGGCGTCTCGCCGATTCTTTCCGCCTCGCGGGAAAGGTCGTGCAGAAAACGTTCGGTCAGGGAAACGTAGCATTCGACCTCTGCGGGGTCCCACGCGGAGAACACCGCGTTTTCCGCCGCCATGAGGCGCGCGGCGGTGCGCTCGGTCAGCGCTTTTCCCACCGCGGTGAGCAGGATCCGTTTTTCGCGTCCGCCCGCGGAGGAGAGCGTCAGAATTCCCTCCGCCTCGAGGTGGCGCAGAGCGGAATTGAGTGTCTGCTTCGGCATACCGATGGCGTGACGCACCGTCCGGATTAGGCAGCCGTCCCCGTGTTCCTTCACGGTATATAAAAGACTTAAAACGCTGTCCGAAACGCCGAGGCGGGTCGCGATGGTGTGATAGAGGTTGTCAAGCTCCTCGATCAGACGATTATAGCGGTGAAGATAGGGCGGAGGCGCCTTCGCGGGCGCGTGCTCCTGCCGTTTCGTCGGGCTCGGTGTCTTTTCGATGCTTTCGCTTTGTTCTCTTTCGCGTTTCATGGCTACTCCTCCTTTCGACACAGTCGTTTCTCTATTATAGTACGAAATCGTACCAAAGTCAAGAGAAAAACGAAAGTTTTTTCGGAGTTTTTTCGATGTCGGAGGGCTCCGCGCAATATTCTCCGAAGTTCTTTTCCCCTTTCGGAATTTTTCGCCCCCTCGTCGGAAATCCCCCGAAAAATGCCGAATTCTCACCGAAGATCGGGCGGAATGCTCTTCGCTCGCAAAACGCGGATTTTTTCGCCCGCGCGATTGACAACGGAGCGCTTTTATGCTACCATATATAAGGAAGAATTTTTGCCGAAGTCCCGAACCGCACGCAGAGGAAGACGGTGCACGATCGCCTGTCCCCGAGGTTCGAAAGGTCTGCATCGGGGAGCGCTATTGCGAACGCCATCGGAAAGCCCGCATCGCGGAGGAAAACGCACCGTCGCGAACGCGCCGCGGATGCCTTCTTCGAATCCCGCGCGCCCCGGCAAAAAAAATCAAACGAAAGAAGGATACAGAATGAAAGCGTATACGGAATTTGCCGTTTCAAAATGTCTCGAGCTGCTCGCAATCGACAGCCCGACAGGCTTCACGAGCGGAGCCGTTCGTTTTGTCAAAGAGGAGTTCGAGGCGCTCGGATTCCCCGCCACCATCACCGAAAAAGGAGGCGTTCTCGTCGATCTCGGAGGTGTAGATGCAAATAATGCTTTGCTTTTAGAAGCACATACCGACACGCTCGGCGGCATGGTCGCCGAAATCAAGGGGAACGGGCGGCTCCGTCTGACGCCCCTCGGCGGTATGCGTGCCGAGAACGGCGAATGTGAAAATGTCAGAGTTTACACCCGTATGGGAAACGTATATGAGGGAACGCTCCAGCTTGCGAACGCGTCGGTGCACGTCAACGGTGCGTATGCGGACACGAAGCGCTCCTTCGACACGACCGAGGTCGTGCTCGACGAGGACACCGACTCGGCGGAGAAGACACGCGCGCTCGGCATCGAGGTCGGGGACATCGTTGCCTTCGAGCCGCGCAGTCGCGTGACGGAGAGCGGGTACATCAAGAGCCGCTTCCTCGACGACAAGCTGTCGGTCGGCATTCTCCTCGGACTCGCGAAATATATGAAGGACACGGGCGCAAAGCCTGCCCGTCGCACCTACGTACACGTCACCGTGTACGAGGAGGTGGGACACGGCGGCGCGGCATCCGTCCCCGCCAGCGTCACGGAAGCCGTCAGCGTAGACATGGGATGCGTCGGCGACGGGCTCACCTGCACCGAGCGGCAGGTCTCCGTCTGCGCCAAGGACTCGGGCGGGCCGTACAGCTACGAGGTGGTCGGCAAGCTCATCGAGGCGGCAAAACGGGAGGGCGCGGACTACGCGGTGGACGTGTACCCGCACTACGGCTCGGACGTGGAAGCGACGCTCGCGGGCGGGGCGGACATCCGTCACGGTCTGATCGGTGCGGGCGTGTATGCGAGCCACGGCTATGAGAGAAGCCACAAGGCGGGGGTGGAAAACACCCTGAAGGTGCTGAAAGGGTATCTCGGGATCTGATGGAAGAATTGCTTTCCGAAGAAAAAGAGCGTTTTTCCCGCGAGGTCGTCGTCCCGCTTCTCACGTGGTTTTCCGAAAACGGAAAGCCCCTGCCGTGGCGGAACGCCCCGACGCCCTACCGCGTGTGGATCTCCGAGATCATGCTCCAACAGACCCGCACGGCGGCGGTCATTCCCTACTACGAGCGGTTTCTCGCCGAGCTGCCCGACGTTCCCGCGCTCGCGGCGGTGTCGGACGACCGTCTCATGAAGCTGTGGGAAGGGCTCGGCTACTATTCCCGTGCGAAGAATCTGAAACGCGCGGCGCTCCGTCTGCTCTCGGAGTTTGACGGCGAGCTACCGCGAAGCGTCGAGGCGCTCCGCTCCCTCGCCGGCATCGGCGCTTATACCGCGGGCGCCATCGCGTCCATCGCCTTCGGGCTCCCCGAGCCGGCGGTGGACGGCAACGTGCTTCGCGTCTTTGCGCGCTATTACGCGTCGGACGCGGACATCACGCTCGAAAAAACGAAAAAGCAGGTGGCGGATTTTCTGCGCGCCCGCTACCCCTCGGGAAAGGATGCGGGGCGCCTGACCGAAGCGTTCATGCAGCTCGGCGAAAACGTCTGCATTCCGAACGGTGAGGCAGACTGTGAGCATTGCCCGCTGCGGGACGGATGCCTTGCGCGAAAGGGGCGCATCGTCTCCCTCCTCCCCGCGAGATCGCCGAAAAAGCCACGCAGGATCGAAGAGCGCACGGTATTTCTCTGCCATACGGCGGGAGGGTATCTGATCCGCCGTCGCCCGCCGAAGGGACTGCTCGCGGGGCTGTACGAATACCCGTCGGGAGAGGGAACGCTCCGCGAGGAGGAAGCGGAAAACGCGCTTTGTGCACTCGGTATTTCATGCAAAAAGCCGATGCCCGTCGGTCAGGCGATCCATATTTTCACGCATGTGGAATGGCACATGACGGGATATCTCGTCGAGTGCGACGGGATCCCCGACGACTTCGTCGCGGCGCGTCCGTCGGAGCTGCGCGACACCTATGCGATCCCGACCGCTTTTCGGTATTTTACCGATCTTATCATGAAACAACAAGAAAATGCAAAGAATAGTTATGATACGGAGGATAGATCATGAAAGCTTACGAAAGACTTCTGCGGTATGCGGCGGTATGGACGCCGAGCAACGAGGAGAGCGAGAGCACGCCGAGCAATGCCTGCCAGTTCGACCTTGCCCACCTGCTCGTCGAGGAGCTTCATTCCCTCGGCATCGATGCCGAGGTCGACGACAAATGCTACGTCTACGGAAAGATCCCCGCGACGGCGGGCTATGAGGAGGTCCCCGCGCTCGGACTGATCGCGCACATGGACACCGTTTCGGACTTCTGCGGTCACGCGCCCGTCCCGACCCTTCACGAAAACTATGACGGCGGCGACCTCACCCTCCGCGGGGCGGACGGGAGCACCCGCATCGTCCGCGTCGCAGACTTCCCCCATCTCTCGGAGATGAAGGAGCGCACCCTTATCACCTCGGACGGCACGACCGTGCTCGGTGCGGACGACAAGGCGGGCGTCGCCGAGATCATGACCTTCGCCGAGGAGCTTCTCGCCTCGGGGCGCCCGCACGGGGAGATCTGCATCGGCTTTACCCCCGACGAGGAGATCGGACGGGGCGCGGACGCGTTCGACGTTGAAAAATTCGGTGCGGCGTACGCCTACACGGTGGACGGCGGGCTTGAGGGCGAGATCGAATACGAAAACTTCAACGCCGCCTCAGCCGTCGTGCACATCACGGGCTTCAACGTCCATCCCGGCTCTGCCAAGGGCATTATGAAAAACGCGGGCGCGATCGCCTGTGAGTTCCAATCCCTTCTCCCCGCGGAGGAAGTGCCCGAGAAGACCGAGGGCTACGAGGGCTTCTTCCACCTGATCTCGGTCACGGGAGAGGTCGCCGAAGCGAAGCTCACCTATATCATCCGCGACCACGACCGCGAAAAATTCGAAGAAAAGAAGAGAAAGATGCAGGAGATCATCGACCGTCTCAACCGCGAGTGGGGAGAGGGCACGCTGACCCTCACGCTGAAAGACAGCTATTATAACATGAAGGAAAAGATCGAGCCCGTTATCTTCCTCATCGACCTCGCGAAAGAGGCGACCCGCGCCGCGGGCATCACCCCCGCGGTCTACCCGATCCGCGGCGGAACGGACGGCGCGAGACTCTCCTTCATGGGTCTGCCCTGTCCGAACCTCGGCACGGGTGGTGCCGCCTTCCACGGTCCCTGCGAGCACGCAAGCATCGAAGGGATGGACAGCGTGGTAAACATCCTCGGTTCTCTCTGCGATCTGTATGTAAAACACTTCAAAAAGTAAACTTTTCTTTTCATAATAAAACCGTCGGAGGAAAACTATGCAAAATCGAGCCGTCGGCGTCCTGATGCCGATCTCCATGCTCCCCGGGAAATACGGGGAGGGCGCGTTCGGCGAGGAGGCGTACCGCTTCGTCGACTTTCTCGTGCGCGGAGGCTTCTCGGTCTGGCAGGTGCTCCCCTTTTGCCTGCCCGACGACTGCCATTCCCCGTATAAGTCTTACAGCTCCTTCAGTCTGAATCCGAATTTTATCGACCTCGACACCCTTCGAAAAAAGGGACTTCTCACCGAGGAGGAATGTCTCGCGGCAAGGGAGCGCGTCTCCTACACCTGCGAGTTCTCCCGCCTCGATGCGGAGAGGCTCCCTCTGCTCTTCCGCGCGGCGTCGCGGGCGACCGAGCGAGAAGAGATCGACGCCTTCCTCGCCGCGCACCCCGAGACGGCGGACTTCTGCCGCTTCATGGCGCTCCGCGCGGCGAACGGGGAGCGTCACCACACCCTGTGGGAGAACGACACCCCCGACGCGGGCGTTTGCGCGGCATGGGAATTCATCGAATACGAGGCATACACCGAGTGGCGGGCGCTCAAGGACTACGCAAACGGGAAGGGCGTGCGCATCGTCGGCGACCTGCCGATCTATGTCGCCGAGGACAGCGCCGATGTTTATTTCTCTCCGCAGAATTTCCTCCTTGACGCGACGGGGCACCCCGTCAAGGTGGCGGGCGTTCCGCCCGATTACTTCTCCGCCGACGGTCAGCTCTGGGGCAACCCGCTCTACGATTACAAGAGGATGAAGGAGGACGGCTTCGCCTTCTGGCGGCGGCGCATCTCCTTCATGTGCGAGCTGTTCGACGGGGTGCGCATCGACCACTTCCGCGGCATCGAATCCTATTTCGCCATTCCCGCGTCGGCGAGCACCGCGCGGGAGGGCGTCTGGCACAAGGGCCCCGGGATGGCGCTCGTACGTGCGCTTCGCGAGGCGGCGGGCGACTCCCTTCTGATCGCGGAGGACCTCGGCGAGATCACCCCCGCCGTAAAGCGGCTTCTGCGCGCGTCGGGCCTCCCCGGGATGCGGGTCTTCCAGTTCGGATTTTTCGGAGACGAGTCCCCGCACCTTCCCCACAATTACGAAAACGACAGCGTTGCCTACACGGGGACGCATGACAACGATACCCTGCTCGGCTACCTGTTCGCCCTCGATCCTGCCACCCGCCGCCATGTCTTCGACTATATCGGCTATGCTGGGGAGGAGATCGGCGAAGCCATCGACCACGTGTTCCGCACCATGTACGCGTCGCACGCGGGCATTCTCATTTTCCCGATCCAAGACCTTCTGCGCTTCGGGTGCGATACCCGTCTGAATACCCCCGGCACGGCGGAGAACAACTGGGCGTTCCGCGTCACGAAAGAACAGCTCGCAGGCATCGATACGGCAGTCTTTCATGCGCTCGCCGCCCTCTACGGCAGACTGCCCGTGAAAAAAACGGGAGAGGACTGACTCCGAAGGCGCGACCGTGAAAAGAGCGGAAACTGCTGACTCCGAAGGTTCACCTGTAAAAAGAGTAGAAACGACCGCTCCGAGGGTCGCCTGCGAAAAGAGCGGAAACGACCGTCCCGAAGGTCGCCCGCGAAAGGAATGGGAGCGACCGCCCGAGGGTGCACCTGCGAAAGAAATGGGAACGACTGTCCCAAGGGTGCACCTTTGAAAGAGGGAGCACGGCCGTCACAAAGCGTGTGCCTGTGACAGCCCGTCGACGTTCTTGACATCCGATTTTACTTTTATTATGTAAAGAATACTTTTCAATTGTGAGGTTATTATGGCATTTTTGACTTTGAGTTTTCATTCCGACGCGCTCGGCATGGCGTCCGAGCTTGCCGTCGTTCTGCCCGAATCGGCGAAGACGCGGATCGGCATGGAGGGAACGCGGAGCGAGACCTTCCCGACCCTCTACCTTCTGCACGGGCTGTCGGACGACCACACGATCTGGATGCGGCGCACCTCGATCGAGCGCTACGCGTCCCGCTACGGCATCGCCGTCGTCATGCCGAACGCGCACCGTAGCTGGTACTGCGACATGGCGCACGGCGGGAACTATTACACCTACGTTGCCAAAGAGGTGCCCGCCGTCTGCCGTTCCTTCTTCCGCGGGATGAGTGCCGATCGGGACATGAACTACATCGCGGGGCTCTCGATGGGCGGATACGGTGCATTGAAGATCGCGCTTCGGAACCCCGACGCGTTCTGCGGCGTCGCGTCCTTCTCGGGTGCGATGAACCCCGCGAGTCCCCGCCACGTCTATGTCGGCGCGGACTATTGGGAGGACGTGTTCGGCCCCTTTGACAAGATCGCGGGCTCCGAAAACGACGTCTACGCCCTCGCCGAGCGGGCGATCCGTGAAGGTACCCTTCCGAAAAAGCTCTACCTCTCCTGCGGCACCGAGGACTCTCTCCTTCCCTGCACGCGTAAGATGGAAGAGCTTCTCACGGCGGCAAACGTCCCCCACCGCTACCGCGAAGCGCCCGGCAATCACACATGGGAATTTTGGGACGGGGAGATCGAGCGCACGCTCGCTTACTTCTTCGGCGAAGAGTAAGCGCAAGATCTTACATATTTTCCCCCTCCCCTGCGAGGCACCCGGCAACCTCAACCGGGAATTCCGTGACGGGGAGATTAAGCGCCTCGCGAGCTTTGACGACCGTCCCGAATATTTTCGCGAGGTGCTCGCCGAGGCGGGGCTCGAGCGCAACGCTCTCTGCGGAGAGTCGCACTTCATGCTCTTCGACATCCGCGCAATGGTAGATGAGGTCGAGCGCCGGGTGCTCGAAGATCCGTCCAACCGGATCCTCTACCCGAGGGCTTAGAATGGCTCCGCCGCGCAAAAGCAAGCGCCGCTCCGCAAAAGCAAAAAAGCCTCGCGATACCGCCAAAATGACGTGCCCCCCGTCAAGGAGACGGCGAAAAACCGAAACCATGATAGCAAAAATTCCACCCAGCTGCTTTGCAGGGTGGAATTTTTCATGCGGCATTCCATCGGCTCGGAGCGACCGAAAAAACGCACCCGCGAAAGCCGATCCATTCATAATTCATAATTCATAATTCTTAATTCTTAATTCTTAATTCTTAATTCTTAATTCGAACTATCCTATCGGCAAAAGAAAAACATACGCCGTGATCTCCCCCTCGCCCTCTTCGGCAAAATACCGATAGACGCCGAAGGCACTGCACACCGCCGCGACGGTGATGCCGGAGCTCTCGTCGATCATGATCTCGACGGTGGCAAAGTCGTGCGAGGTCACGCCGTCGTAGCGCGCCGCCTCGGAGGTATATGCCCTGACGATCGCGGCGAGCCGCGCGAGCTCCTGCATGTCGTTGATGCAAAGATCGCACGCCTGCGCGCCCGTGCCGTAGACCGTGTTTGCGTAAATATCGAAGCCGATGCCTTGCTCGGGCGTCGCGGTCTTCGGATCGATCGTGAAATCGCAGGTCTTCGCCTTATACGCATCCGAGAAGAGGAAGGACGTATAGGTCAGGTATTCCCCACCGTCCCCCGAAAAGTTGCCGTGCGTCGCATCGATGCCGTACCATGCGCCCCGATAATACACCTTATTCCATGCGTGACCGCCGCCTCCCTTCACCTGTCCCGAGACGCGCACGCAGGCGATGTTCTCGATGCGGGCGAGGATCAGAAGGCTTTTCGCGATGCCGTCGCAGACCGCCGTGTGACGGAAAAACACGCCTTCGGGGTACCACGAATCGTAGTAGCGCCAGTCGGAGCCGATCTCACGCGCCGCCGTATGGTCGTAGCGAACGGTTAGGATCAGCCACTCGTAAATGGCGCGCAATTTGTCGAAGTCGTTCATCTCATCGTCGACGATCCGACGGAGGACCTCCTTCGCGGCGAGGTAAACGCGCTCGGCGGCGGAGTCCGCGACGGGAATCGGGCGGTAGCCGTGCTCCAGCGCATAGACCAGTTGACTCGAGGTCTCGACGCGAAGAGTTGCCGAGATGTTCTCGATCGGGAAGGCGTCAAAGTCCGCCGCGCGTCCCGAGGAAGCGATCCGCCCGATGTGCTCATACTGCGTATAGAGCCCCTCGCCCGCGGGGTCGGCGACGCGCGTCCCCTCCTCCGCGATGTCTTCCGAGGAGAAAAGGCTTTTCAACGTATAGGGCGCCTCCCGCGTGCAGGTGTAGCTCAACCCGAAGGAATTCGGGAATTCTCCCTTCGCGAGCAGGGTCTGAAGATAGGAAGACAGCTCCTTTTCGCTTGAAAAGGAGGGGCGATAGCTTCCGTCGAAGAGAAGCTCGATCTGCCGATCGACGTTGTAAAAGCGGACGAATTCCGAAAAGCGGAGAAGCTCGTCTTCGGAGGAGATCGTCAGCGTGCCGCTCTCCCTCGCCGCCGTGAATTTGTCGAAATACGGCGAAAAGCCCGTAGTCCCGACGTATTCCCACACGCCGTAATAGGTCGCGCCGTCGGTGACGGGAAGAGAAAGATCCGCCTCCTCGCGACAATCGGCGTCTAAATACCAGCCCCGCACGCGATATGCGCTCATGCCGCACACCTCGCCGAGGTTCTCGGGCGGTGTCCATGCCGCGGGGCGGGTGAAGGTCTTCTCCATGCGCAAAAAGGTGTCGCCCGTCACGATGAAGGTCGCCTTCGCCGTTTTGACAAAGCTCGCATAGAGGACGGGATGCGCCGTCACGACATCGTAGGTGAGCACCTCGATCCGTTCCCCGCCGCCGTCCGCCTCGGTGGTGAAGCCGCCGAAGAAGTAGCCGTCAAGCCGTGCGGGGGTGAGCGTTACCTCCCCCATCGTGACGTCGTAGGTCGTCGGATTCTCGTGTGTTGCCCCTTCGGGAAGCCTGTATTCAACGGTTAGGGAGATCGGCTCATAGCGTGCCTCGATCGTCCTGCTTGAGGTGATATTGCAAAGTTTTATTTGCGTTTCGCCTGTATTATCTAAAGAAATGCCGTTTTCGTACCATCCGAGGAAGCGATAGCCCTTCGTTTCTTTTTGCGTCAGCGTGGTATCGTTTCCGTAGGTCGTCTTTCCTGCTCCCGTGACCGTACCGGCGCCCTCCGGCGTGACGGTGACGGACACATCGAAGGCTCGCGGGCGCTCCTCAAAGACGGGGGTATAGGTCGTGTCCTCCGCGATCTTTCCGAGCGGGGGCGACCATCTGACGAAGACGAACTCGGTCGTTTCGGTCGGTTCCTTCGTCGGCGTTCCGCCCGGGTAGACGGGGATCCCACCGTACGCGGTATCGACACGATAGGATGTGCCGTCGATGACGAAGGTGGCGGTGCAGGTCTTCCTCGTGCCGAACTCACACGAGGTAACCGCACCCGCGACGAGCACCAGACAGGCGAGCAGGAAAAGAAAAGAGCGGAATGTACGTTTCCTCATACAGCCTCCTTGAAGAAAATTAGGTCACGCCTCGTCCCCGTAGCGGTCGCGAAGCATTTCCGAAGCACCTCGGCGTCGAGCACGGGATCGTTGCGGAAGCCGATGATGCGTCCGTGCGTCTACCCGATCTCGATGCCGAGCTCCTTCGCATAGTCGCGGAGCGCGTGCATCTCTGCCGCGATCTCCTCGTCGCTCTTTTGATAGAGCGTACCGTCATAATGAAGAAGGGAAAAATCCACGGCGTCGACGCCCATCTTCTGCGGCAGCTCGAGCGCGCGGCGATCGCCGTATTTTCCCTGCAATTCATCTATGTATCCATAAAACCAGTATAGCATATCCGAAAAAACGTGTCAAGCTTTCTCTCCGAAACGGAGAGAAAAAGCAGACGATTTGTAAATTTTCGGGCGGGAGGGGGATTTTGCGCCGCGGATGCGGGCATTTCCCTTGACAAATCGTGCGGGGTGTGCTATCCTTTTGACATATCCGGGCATACTAACGGTAAAACGTGCTCGGAAACCATTTTCAAAAAAGGAGATACGACATGAGACGTTCTGCGACGCGCCGCCCCCTTCTTGCGGTTCTGCTCTCTGTCATTTCGATCCTGCTCATCATATGCTTGCTTTTTTGGGTGGCGTTTGTGTTTTCCGATGCCAACGTCCGTATCTATCATCCGACCGAAGAGCGCGTCGACGTCGCCGCGATCTTAGAAAAAGAGAGTCTCACCGAAGAGGATTACGCGCTTCTGTACCGACAGACGGGACTGACCAAGATCGGCATTGACCGTGCGAGGAAGCACGGCGCCGGCGGCATTTCCCGCGTGCGCACCATACAGAAGCAATACTTCACGGACTGGGAGATCGAGCACGACAACTTCGCCCCCTTAATGTGTACCGACTTTCTCCCCGACGGCAGACATGCCGTCAACATTTATCTCGAGAACGGGGATATCATCCTGACCTCCTCGACGCACTTTTCCGCCTTCCGCATGGGACACGCGGGGATCGTGACCGACGCTACGCGGGGAGAGGTACTGCAAGCCGAAGCCTACGGCGACTGTTCGCGCTTCGGGAGTACCGATGATTTCACCGACCACACCGCCTTCATGATCCTCCGCCCGAAGACGGACGATCAGACGAAAGCCGCGGCGGTGAGCTACGCAAAGGAGCACCTCACGAACCTACCCTACAACGCCTTCGTCGGCGTCTTCTCAAGCAACGAGTCCATTCGGAATACGCAGTGCGCGCACCTCGTATGGTACGCCTACCATGCCGTGGGCGTGGAGCTCGTGGAGAACACGAACTCGCTCATTCTCCCCTACACGCTCGCAAATTCCGACGAGCTCGAGCTCGTGCAGGTCTTCGGCTTTGATCCCGACACACTTTGGGATTCGCTCTTTCATTGAAGAGCAAAAGAATTTTTCATGCAAACACGTTATATTGAGAATAATCGTTTGCATTTTATGTCTATTCTTCTCCGCCGAGGCAGATAAGATCTACCTTGCAGAGTGCGACGGTTTCTTCAAGATCTCCGTCATATACCAAAATTTTGGCGTTTTCCAAACGGGCGGTACAGACACCGCCCGTTTTTAACTTGATTGTCAGCTCGTCGCATAACAAGCGGTGTTTCACTTCGATACTCTCGATGTCGGCACGCGAGATCTCGGCACCGTCGCACGAAAAATGCAAAAAGGCATCCGCAATGATACCGCGCAGATAGCGCTCCTCCCTTTCGGAATACAGAATATCGGGGGATAGGCAGGCGTCAAAGAGCCTCTGTGCCCGCACGGGATCGGTCGTCCTTCCCTCTTCTTCGATATATCTCGCGCAGTCCTCCGGATCGCAAAAGCACGGCTCCGCGCATTCGCCGTCAAAGCCCTCGAATTCTTCTCCGTCGATATAGACGATCCCGTTGATCCACGCGGAACTTTGTTCCTGCTCCTTCAAAAGACGGATGGAGCGTGCGAGCTGACCGAAGGGGGATCTCAATTCTTCGAGATGCGTCTCTCCGGTGTACCGATCTGTTTTTGCTTTGAACAGTCTTCCGTCCGCTTCGATGAGTCTCCCCTTCCAATGCTTGATCTCGATCGCGAACAGCTTGTTTCTATAAAATATCAGGCAGTCGATCTCCGCTGTTTGCCCCGACGCGTCGACGATGACGTTTCGCTTCATGCGGCAGTCGGGAAGAGCCTCCCGAAGCTCCGCCGTCACTTCCTCCTCTCCTGCGTCACCGTACAGCTTTTCGGAAGAGATCGGCGGGAGCGAGCGCCCGCGACGGCGCGCACAAAAGATCTTGATTTTATGAAAAAGGGTAGAGATCCACATAGAGCTTCTCCTTTTTTGAGATTGACGATAGAGGACCCTGCACACGCGACAACGCTCTTTTTCCGATATGAACGCTTCGGAGCCCCTTACGCCTCCTCCACCACCGACCGATAATAGCTTCCGAACGCGGCGAGCGCATCGATGATCGGCAGCATCTTCCGTCCGAGCTCCGTCAATCCGTACTCCACCCGCGGCGGGAGCTCACGATAATCCTTCCGATACACGAGCCCGTCGTCCGTCATTTGCCGAAGACTGTCGGTCAGCACCTTCTGCGAGATGCTGTCGAGGTCGCGCAGAAGCTCGTTGAAACGCCACGGACGGGCTTTCAGATTGCGGAGGATCAAAAGCTTCCACTTTCCTCCGATCAAAGAGACGGCGGTCGCCACGGGACAGATCGGCAATTCCGCTTTTGTTTTCATAAGACTCTCCCTTCCTGCCGCCTGCGGCGCGGGGAGATCTGCGGCTTGCAAAGCTCCGACGGCGCGCGAAAGGCGGTATACTTTCTTTTGATTGCCATAAGGGTTGCGAATGCTTCGCGCTTACGGCTTTTTCCGATATTACACTACCATTATATCACACATTCCGAAAAAAGTATATAGTTATAAAAAAGTGCGTACTTGTTTTTGCCTGCGCCCTGTGGTATACTGATCACAGAACGGCGAAAGATCGCCGAGATCACGGAGGTATTCCCATGAAAAACTACACAAAAACCAACGTCGGATGCGAAGGCAGAGTCGAGCTTCACGATACGCTCGGTCTGACCGGTGCGGAGGTGAGCGTCAACCGTCTCCCCGCGGGAGCGTGCGTTCCCTTCGTTCATGCGCACAAATGCAACGAGGAGATCTACGCCATTCTCGAGGGCAAGGGAAAAGCGGTCATTGACGGCGAGGAGATCACACTGACCGCGGGCGATTTTCTGAAGGTGGCGCCCGCCGCAAAACGTCAATTCTTCGCGGCGGACGATTCCGCAATTGCCTATCTCTGCATTCAGGTGAAGGAGCACTCGCTCGGCGGATTTACCGCGGACGATGCCATTCTCGGATAATGTCAAAACCGGGGGTTCTCCACCCTAACGATCGAGAAAGAGCCAAAAAAGGGCTGTCGCAAATAGGCTTTTCAAAGACCTATTTGCGACAGCCCCTTTCTTTGTTGTGTTAGCGATAAGACGAAATACAAAAACTGACAAAATACAAAGCGTTGATTGTCTGCAATGTTGCGTTGGAAAAAAGAATCTTTCCCTCCGTTCCCAAAGTCCATAGCAAATCGAAAACATTTTCCGCGATGGCAAAGGCGATCGAGAGACAAAAAACAAGCTTAACCCTCGGTGTCTTAGGAACTAACTGCATTGCTCCTGCAAGCAGTATGACGAGATCGCTATATTTGAAAGATTTATATAAGCATAAAACAGACTTGTCATTTGTCGTGCCGGCTCTCCGTTTTAGTTATTTGTTCCGTTTTCCTTTTTGTTATTTTCCCAGAAAGCGTTTTTGCTATTATACATCATCTTGTCAGCGATTTTATACGCGCTGTTAAACGAGTTACCGGAAGTGTACGAAGCGTATCCGTAAGAGTACCCGTATGGCAATTCTTCAAGGTTAACCGCCTCTTTAATCTTTTCGAGAAGGTCGATAACGTCTTGTTCCGACGCGCCGAAATAGAGAATACCCATTTCGTCTCCGCCTATACGATACAGCGTTGCTTTCATTGGCAAGACGGATCTTATAGAAGATGCGAAACTTCGCAACGCAACGTCGCCCGCAATGTGCCCTTTGTTGTCATTGATATGTTTTAATCCGTTCACGTCGAAGATAATGAAATACTTAAAACTGTTGATTTCGGCATCGGTGTGAAACTTGCTTCGTCCGTAAGCATAAGTGAGAGAATCCGTATTGTAGTGAATGATAGCAAAAAACATATAGTAAAAAAGCATGCCTACAATGCTCGCTTGCGGAAGCGCGCCGATTATTCCGTGTCTCGATTCCAGATAAATCGCAAGAAAGCACATTATAACGATAGGAACGGCAGGAATAAGCTCTGACGTGTGAAGTTTTTTCGAGCGAACTGCACAGAAGGTCAGAAACATTATGAGATAAATTGCGCCGATAATGGTGGGGAGAAATGTTAACGGTCCGCCGACATAGTGGTTGGTTTCGTCAAACGAAAACACTATGCCGCAGAAAGGCGAAATCAATAAAAAGATTATGTTTATAATCAAAGGCAACGCCAAAAGAATCATATGTTTTTTCTTTTGTTCCCTTATAGAAACATGCAAAAGAACATAAGCGATCGAAGGGCGCAAAATATAAGCCAGAATTGAAAACACGTATCGTTGCCAATTAGCCTTTTCCGCGTAAATCGGCGGTGCGAAACATGCCTCTGTAAATTCAGTTATAACAACGCCGAGGACGATCATGGTTCCTACTATAAAATAATGGGAAATATCACCTAAAGCTCCTCTTTGGTTTTGGATAAACACAAAAAAGCAAAGGCAGGTAGCAAGTGTCATAGCATATTTCAAAAATAATTCTAACAAGATATTTCTCTCCCCCCCCACGAAAAATTAAAATTACCAAAAAGGTATTTTGTTAGGTGGCGGCACAGAACGTTTCGAAATGGTTTTTCGGGTGTTTCCTACCGCACAAGATAAACAATAATATTAACGTCCATAGATAGTATATCATAGTTTTTTGTTTTTTTCAATCGTTTTTATCGTTTTTTGTAAAAATACTTTAGGGCACCTCTAAAAATCCTGCCCATCTTGCAAATTTTCGCAAGATATGGCATAATAGAGAAAACCAAAAAAAGGGCAGGAAAAACATAAAACAAATCAACCTGTTTGCGGAAGAAACCCAACTTGAAAGACTAAGTAAATCGGGAGATTCATCGGAACGGTTGAAAGTCATAGATTTTGAAAGTTTCCGTCCCATTCTGACCGAGGGCATGAAGAAAGAACGCAAAAGCAACGCAGGGTGCCATTCGTTTGACAATGCAACGATGTTCAAGGTACCGGTGTTGCAAAGGTTGTTCAACCTTTCGGATGACCAAACAGAGTATCAAATCACAGACAGAATCGGTTTTCAGCGTTTTCTTAAGCAATCCGTTGCCGGCATAAGAATTTTTTCTTTTTCACAATAATCGTGTTCCTGCCTAAAAATGAGAACAGAAAAAAAAGACTCGAAACTCACCTACAAAAGTGACTCACGAAACGCAGAAAGGAGAAAACTCCCTATTTTCGTACACAAAAAGGACTGACACTCTTGTATCAAACCTATTCTTCTTAAATGGTGCACCCGAACTGAGGTGACCGAGGAAAAAGCGTCCCGCGGACGGTTTTTCCGAGGGAAGTCGCTTTGAGCAGGGAGTCGTGCGAGCCCGAGTGTATCGAGGCGAAGTGCGACGACCATGCGAACGCGACACTCAAACCTGCCGCGACGCGGCAGATTCGAGTCCCGGGTGCACAAGAAAAAAGCAATTTGTTGATTGCTTTCTTTTTTTGGTGCACCCGAACTGAGGTGACCGAAGAAAAAGCGTCCGGCGGACGGTTTTTCCGAGGGAAGTCGCCTTGAGCAGGGAGTCACGCGAGCCGAGCGTATCGAGGCGATGCGCGACGACCATGCGAACGCGACACTCGAACCTTACGCCGCAATGCGGCGTGGTTCGGGTCCCCGGGTGCCCAAAAAGAAAGCAGTCAACAGACTGCTTTCTTTTTTTGGTGCACCCGAACTGAGGTGACCGAAGAAAAAGCGTCCGGC
>CAVEOF010000008.1:0-48810 GCA_963617165.1 Coriobacteriaceae bacterium
ACAGTTGTCTTTGCTCCCGTAACGGGATGAATATACGTCACGCCCTTGATGAAGCCGTCATTCTTGAAGTAGAGGTTGAAGGTGATGTTTGCGTAGAGGGTGAGGTTGCCTGTGATCTTCGACTCGGTGGTCTTGAGCTTTGCGGGGTACTCGGTAGCGGCGGCGATGCCTTCCGTTGCCGCAACGTACCAATAGTAGGTGCCGAATACATCCGCACGATAGGTGGGCTTCGAGCCCTTTGCCCATGTTTCCTCCGCGAGTGTCGTCTCGCCGTTTTTGAAGGTGGCGGTGAAGGCATCTGCCGCCGCTACAACCTTATAGAGGATAGTGCCGGTAAGATTCAGATCTTCGTCATTCAAGAAGGTGACGGCGGTTTCGTCCGTGCGTGCGACGACAAGTCCTGTGCCCACAAGGTCTTCGTTCTTTTGGTTCATCGTCACGCCCGTGCCGAAGGTAACCGGGAATCTTTTATCAGAGGTCAGGACGGTTGCCGCATAAATTACCGTGTCGGTGAAGGTTACGCCCGTCCCGTTCGACGACGCTGTATCTTTATTGAAATTCAAGAGCTTCTGGTTCTCTTTGAAGTAAATCCGAGAGTTCTTCACCTCGGCTTTCCATCCGCTTCCGCTTCTGATCCCGAAGAGTGCTACCGTCTCATAGGTCAGAATAAGATCGCATTTGTCGACCGTGATCGTATTCGTCTTCCCGTTGAACTGAAGACAGCCGGTATTGTCGCTGATGCTCTGAACATAGGTGAGACCGTAAAGCTCGACGGTGGTATTGTCACCGGCGACAAGGAGAAGGGTCGTGCCCTTTGCCGTCAGAGGATAAGTAGTTGTAGTGCCGTCCGGCGCGCGTCCGACGACCAGCTTGCTGCCGTTATATGCGCCGAGCATGATGCCGCCTCCGCTTACGTCTTTAATATACGTGGTATTTGCAAGAAGCGTTGCTCCCTCTGCGGTAGAGTAGACATACAAATCATACGTCGAGGCGATGAAACCGCCCAGCAACTTATATTCCGAGCTCAGCGTCTTTCCGTTGAGATCCAGTGCGGTGCCTGCCGGTGCATTCTTAAAGTCAAGCGCGCAACTACTGTTACTCTTCGGGAAAACGTAATTCTGATAAAGCTTGATCGTCGCTTTTTTGTTCAGATTCGCGATATAGTTTCTCAGCGTATCAAACGATTTGTCGGTATAGTAGGTAGTCGTCCCGTCAATCGTCACCTGGAATGCCTTCTCCTGTCTGTCGAGAACCGCCACGGAGGTAAGAGACTGCCCTGCCTGCTCTGCGGTCAGTGCCGTGCTCTTTCCGTCGATCAACCAGCCGGTCGGGACAATGATATAGCTCGGGTCGGCGGGGTCCTCAATCACGGAGAGGTCATATTTCGGGGTACTGCCTATCATCCACGATTCCGTCTTGAGCTCGGTATCACCGTTTTTGAAGGTGATTTGTGCAGCGTTCGCGCTTGAGACGACTTTATAAAGAGTCTTATATGCCTCGCCGTTCAGGGTGACCGGCGTCTCATCGGTGCGTGCGACAACGAGCCCCTCACCTGTGGTCAGCTTCTCGTTCGCAAAGTTCATCGTCACGCCTTCACCGAGGATGATCGGGAATTTCGTATCATTTATCATCGAGGCTGCCGTATAAATGACGGTATTCGTCAGTGTGACGCCTTGCGACGTGCCTTTCGCATCTTTATGAACGTTGACCAATTGCGATATCGTATAAATCTTAGAATCCGTAACGGTGGCTTTCCAACCGCCGCTACCGCTCCTTACACCAAACAACTGTTTTTCTACCGTTATTGTCAAATCACAGTTCATCACGGTCACGGTGCTACTGTTCTGGATAAACTGGATGCTACCGACATTGTCCGCTTGTGTCTCTGTATACTTGATACCGTCGATGAGAACATCGGCGAACACCGAGACAAGGCAGGTGCCCTCCGCCGTCAGGGTGTCCGGATAGCGATTGCCGCTTGCATCCCGACCGACGGTCAGCGTCCCGAAAACCTTTTCGTCGCCTGTCGTGCCGAAGATGTAGCCGCCCGCCGTACCCTGCACGATTTTCGCTCCCGCTTTGGAGGAGTAGACATACAGCGAGCCTTGTGCGGCGGAAACGAAGCCATAGCCGAATTTAGTGCTTGCCGTAAGCGTATGCCCGTTCAGGTCAAGCTCGGTGCCCGTTTGCTTAAAAAACAGTGCACCGGTGGAGGGAACCGTATAATCTTGATACAGCGTGATCTTTGCCGCCGCGGTCATGTTCCTCACATATGTCAGCAGCGTAGAATAGGCGGTATCCGTATAGTAGACGGTCGTACCGTCTTCGTTCACCGAGAAGGCAATCGGTGTGGAGATAAGCTCCGGCGTAGCCGTGATTGTCGTGCCCTTTTGCTCTTCGGTCAGCGGCGCGGGAGATGTGCCGTCGACGAGCCATTTCCCGCTCGCCGCCATGACGCGGGTCGAGTCGGCTGCATCCAATGTATACGGGATTGCGAGGAGATCCGGATTTTTACCCGTATAGGACGGTGTCGCACCGACCTCCCAATAATCATCGGCAAGGAGAGTCTTGCCCTGCACCACCCAGTTGATTTTCACGACATCCGCGGCAGGCATTACGTCATAATAATATGCCATTTCCGCCGCGAGAGGCTTTCCTTCCGAATCGACAAACCCGTCATAGGTGCGGGAGCCTCCCCGATGTGCCCAGACATACCCGCTCTCGAGAGTCGGCAAGGTCGTGATGTCGGAGACCTCGCAATCCTTCGCGACAGTCGCGGTCACGCCTGTGCCCGCAACCGTAGACACGCCTAAAATGTAAGAGCCGGTGAGCGTCAGTTTCGCATAAGTGCTTTCCTTATTCGAGAAGGTCACAAGGCTGCTGTCTTTATTCGCGGAATAGAGAAATACGTTTTTCAGGTTGTAGGTGGCGGTTTGACCCGCGGTGGCTACATTGACGTAAGCGAAGCTCGCCGCGGTTTCACCGAAGTAAATCTTGCTTCCGATCATCGTCACCGTGCTCGCGGAATAGGCATTCTGGAACAGGCGACCGCCGTTCGGCAGGTAGAAGTAACCGCCACGGACGTTCACCACTTGCGAACCGATGTTGGCAATCATAAAATTATAGAAGGAAATATTGTCGCCGTCGGTGCCCTGATAACCACCGATCCACAGCAGCGCATTACCCCACATATCAAACAAACGGGGAGAGCCGCTCTTGGCAATCACGCGCGCACCCGGCGTCGAAGACACCAGATAAAAGTTCTTCGACGCTCTGAACTCGGGGAACATGATACCGGTGCTTGTACTTGTCAGGTCGTATCCGTTCAGGTCGAGAACGCAGTTATTGTGGTAAGCAGTGTTTTCACCAAACAGTACCAATCCGGAGTCACTCTTTTGTTCGTCTTTTGTAGGAGTTACGTTTTTCGCGGTTGTGATATTGCATGCGAGAGTCAGCTTATCATTGCCGACCAATCTCATCTCGCCCGCGGCCGTTGTCTTATCCGGCTCCGTCGTATCGTACCGGAAGAACGCAATAAATGCCTCAGCCGCCGCCTCGTCGGTCGTATACTTGATGTAATGGTCTGTTTTATCCTTGTCGGTATAGATCATCGCGATGCGGTAGTAGGAGTCCGCCGTGTAGACGACCGTTTTGCCGAGCATATCCTCGGTCACGATAGCCGAATGGTCGGTTTCCGCACCGTCGACCGTCATCTTCCATGAGTCGACCTTGTAGAGCGAGCGATCACTCGGCACAAGTACCGTCGCGGAGGACAGCGAGGCGGGAGCCGTTCCGCTTACGAATTCGGCGCTCTCCACCGTTTTTCCGTCCACGACCACGGTCACCTCGGCGGGGGTCGCCGACTTTGTAAAGGTGTAGAGATTCCCGCTCTTCGTTACGGTATAGCCGGGAGCCGAATAGTTGAAGGTCAGCCCCTGCGTATCTATGGTAATATTCTTGTCTATCGCCAATGCCTTCGAGGGTGCGATAGGCTCAAAGAGCGTGACGGTTTCCCCGGCGGTCGCAGCCGCCAACGCCGCCTTCACATCGGAATAGGACGTGCCGTTCAGCGTCGCCATCTTCCGATTGCCGGTCGGGAAGCTGTAAGAAGTGTTCCATGTGAAAATATCGCTATATTGAGCGAGGCTTTCACTGCCGTTCATTACAGAGTCAAGACTGCCGGTATAGGCGGAGGTCACGCGCTTTGCGAGGAGGTTATCGATGCAGAGATCGCCCGTCTCTCTCGCCGTGGAGGATTCCGTCTGAATGCGGACGCCTTCGAGGCGGTTTCTTCCTGTCGGGAAAATGTTCCCCGTCTGTTGCGCCACTTTCTTGCCGTCGAGGTAAAGCACCGCAACGCTCTCCTTGTCGGACGAGACGCTATTGTTGCTGCCGTTCGTCTCGATGTTCTTCGGCTCGACGACGAAGGTGATATGATGCCACACGCCGGGCGCCATATCTTCAATAGCGATCTTCTCCCCGGAGTCACCCAGTTTGATATAGTTCCCGTCCCACTCGCTGTATCCGAAAAAGATACCCGTGCCGTTTCCGGGGTTGGATCCCGTTCCGTTCGCATCGATTTGGCGCACAAGGAAAACGACACTCATGGCGTCCGTCGAGTTAAAATGCGTCTCGGTGGAGAAATCAAATTCCAGCGTTAAATATTTATCGCCTTTAGTGAAATACTGATCCACATTATTTTGAAAGGTATATTGGTTTTGGTTGGTCGGTGCCTCCAGCGAGAAGAAGTGGCGGTAATACGGATTCCCCGTATCGGAAATATGCGTATAAAAGGACGCGCCGCCCATCATCTGCCCCGCGTTGGCAGTACTTGCCGCGCTCAGCGTGATCCAATTTTCCACGCCTTCGGAATTTCCCGTCGTGTCCGCCGATGCCGTCACGGCAAGAATGCCGCAAAGCATGGCGAGCACCAAAAGCAGGACAAACAGTTTGTTTTTGGTCTTCATGTGATTCTCCTTTTTTATGATTTTTTAGATTTGCTTCGGGTTCGATTGTTCCGAGGCTTTGCATCGACGCGGAAGGTATTTCCCGATCCTCCTCCCACAGGATCCGTCCATACAAATGCCTCTCTCCGCGGCACTTTTGCAAGGTCGCGGGGTGTCAGGAAAAGTATAGGTTTCCTGACAGGTCGGGGAAAAGAAAAAAGAGCCTGCAAATCCGCTTGCAAGCCCGTTTTTCACCGAAAAAACAATCCCAAATACCCAAAAAACGAAGAAAAAACCGCTGTCAGGAAACCTATACTTTTCCTGACAGCGGTTCGACGTTTTTCCGACGTTTCTACTTTATTATATCGTAAGACAGAAGCACTTGTCAAGGGCAAAACTATACAAAATTTAGTGTTTTCTCTTGTGCACTCTGCCGATTTTCTCTCGAAAGTCGCTCTTCCCAGTTGTAAACTTTTCGAGATGCGGGCGCTTCGCGTTGACAACGGGGCGGGGATGTGGTATACTTCCTAAGAAGAAGTTCCTTTTCAAGGACCTATGAAAGGACAGGCTTTCTATGGAAGATATGGAGCGCTACGGCGACTATAACGAGTTCGAAGACGACGTGCCGAAGAAGCGGCGGGGCGGATTTTTGCGGGTACTACAGATCCTTGTGGCGCTCGTTTGCCTTGCGACGGCGGGGGTCATCGGGTATCGGTTATATTTATTCGATTACTACCCTGCGTCGATCAAGCAATTGGTGTTCACCGAGCGGCTCTCCGAGCTGACCCGCGAGGTCGGGAGCGACGGGCTCGGTGTCAGGACGCAGAAGCTGCGATTCCCCTACGACGACAACGACAAGGGGAATTTCTTCTGCGATCATCTATACGTGATCTCCGCGGCAGGTGAGCTTCAGATCTCGGTGCGGTACAACGAATCGGCGCTTGCCGACGTGGCGGCGCGCTACGGGTTCGAGACGCTGTCCCCTTCGGACGACCTTTTCACCTTCCGCATCACCGACAATGTGGGGCGGGACTACGGTGCGCCCGTGTACGTTGCCTGTGACTCTTATGCGATGTATCATTATTACAAGCTCGCCTTTGACGGCATCGAGTTCGACACGCCCTCCGACGGCGGCGAGGCGCCCGCGTGGATCCGCCTCGAGATCTTCGTCAAGGGGGCGACGGAGGAAGGCGCTTATTCCTATGTGGCGATCTATGAAAATAATGAAGACTACGCGAAATTCTCGGAATATAAGCCGAGCCGAAAGGAGCTTCCCTCATGATTCATAATCTTACCGTGCGGGTCAAGCCGCAAAACAAGTGTGCGCACACGCTGTGCATCGTTTTTCTCGCTCTTGCGGCGGCGGGATTCATCGCTTCGTTTTCCGTGCCTTTATACCGCGGGATCATTCAGCTTTTTGCCGCGATCCTCATCGTGGCGGCGCTGACGGTCTATGCGCGCTATATCGGGGCGAAGTATTCTTACGAGATCTTCACCGACGGCGGGGAGGGTGAGCCCCTCTTCATCGTGCGGCAGGAGACGGGAAAGCGCATCAGTATTCTTTGCCGTGTCGCGCTCGCGGGGATGTCGGAGATCGTCCCCCTCACCATGAAGGAGGCAAAAGAAAAGGCGAAGAGCTCGGGGGCTCATCGCTATCTTTACACGCAGACGCTCTTCCCTGCCCGCGTGTACTATGTCAAGGTACGCACGCGACAGGAGAAAGCCGATCTGATCCTTGAGGGGTCGGAGGAGTTTTTTGAGATGTTGAAACTTGCGGCGGGGGAGGCGGCGATGCTTTATCCGCCGTTTGCCAATGAAGAAGAGTAGGATAATTATGAATTAAGAATTAAGAATTCAGAATTAAGAATTAAGAATTAGGTGCTAAGCGGGCGGAAATCTGTGAGAATTTTGGGAAAAATCAAAGTTTTCGCGCCTTAGACCGCAGGTGGCAGTAAATCGGCAACTCAAATCAATTTTTCACTTTAATTCTTGTTGTCTTCACGATTCGAACAAGCAGTTTGATGAGTGCCTGACAATCGGTATAAATGCTCTCGTATTGTCCCTTCGTCAAGTATCCGGTTTCCTGTAGTAATTCAAGCCAATATGCCGTCTCATCGGCTTCTTTTAAGGCGATATTCATTTTCGAAATGAAATCCGCTGTACTTTGCGCTCTGGTTGCTTCCCTGCAATTCGCGCCAACGCTTGTACCGCTTTTCAATATTTGTTTTGCCAAGGTGAATTCGTGCTTTTCTGCAACCAAATGTCGATAGAGGTTTACGATACGCACTGCAAACGCCTTGCTCTTCTCAAGAATCGCATTGTCCATTCTAACCGCTCTCACCTCGTGCACAAAATTCCGAATTCTTCTATACGCTCAAAAGTAGCCGTTTGCTTACTCCTCATCCGTCAGCCGCAGGCCGGCACCTTTCTCGCTGCGGCTCGGGCACACTCGGGCTCTTTCACTCCACCGGAGTGAAATTCAGTACCCTCGTGACGCTTCGCTACCCGCAGGGGAAGGCTTTGTGGGGGGGCGTTGACGGAGTGGGCTTTCAATTCTTAATTCATAATTCTTAATTCTTAATTCTTAATTCTTAATTAAAATAGCTTTTTGGGGTGAATTTTTTTATCAGGGTGCGCAGGCGCGGGGTGGTGTCGAAGAGGACGGCGGCGCTTTTGCCGTTTTCCGCGAAGCGGAGGAGGACGGTGGAGTCTGCGGTTTTGGACGAGGAATAGTCGTAGAAGCGTCCCTCCGTGTCGGCGCGCTCCTCGCGCGGGGTTCTGCCGTCGTAGGCGCCTTCGGCGTCCTGCACGCGCAGGGTGAGCATCGGTCGGATCCCCTTCTTCGGCTTCTTGCCCGACTGACGGTAGAAGGTGAGTGTCCCGCTCTCAAAGGTGACGTAAATATCGTAGGCGACGTAGCGCCACGTGAAGTAGACGAGGATCCACAGAAGAAGCGGGGCAACGGCAAAAAACGGAATGAGGCGGGAGAGATAGCAAACGAGGAAAAATCCGACGAAAAAGGTGACATAGAAAAGGATCAAGAGGACGGCGTGAAAAAGGAGCCTGCCCTCTTTTTTCTTTGTGTAGGAATAGTCGGCGTGATTCAGTGCTTCGGCATCGAACATGGCGGTCTTTCCTCTCGTGATGTCAATCTTTGTTTGTATTTTCTTCGTTTTCTTCCGATGTTTCGGCTGTCGGTGCTTCGGTCGGGTCGTCCGACGGGGCTTCGTTTGACTTCTCCACCATCTGCATTTCTTCCGACTTCTCCGCCTCGGCATTGACCTCCTCGGGGGAGCGGTAGGTGGGAACGACACGCTTCATCGCGGCGACGACCGACTTCGCCTCGATCTCGCCCTCGGCGGCGGCGACCGCCGCCTTCAGAATCGCGATCTTCTCCTCGATCTCGGCTCTGGTATAGGGGGTATCGCGCTCGACGAAGATCATGCTATTTTCGGTCTTGGTGAGGGTCTCCGTTTTGATGAGGAGCTCTTCATAGAGTTTTTCTCCCGGGCGAAGTCCGGTCTCGACGATATCGATGTCCTGATAGGGGATCAGACCCGAGAGGCGGATCATATTCTCGGCAAGCTCGATGATCTTCACGGGCTTGCCCATATCGAGGACGAACAGCTCGCCCTTCTTCGCCATGGCGCCCGCCTGCATCACGAGCCCAGACGCCTCGGGGATCGTCATGAAATAACGGATGATGCGCTTATCGGTCACGGTGACGGGTCCGCCCGCCTCGATCTGTCTGCGGAAAAGAGGAATGACCGAGCCGTTGCTGCCGAGGACGTTTCCGAATCTTACGGCGGCAAAGGCGGTCTCACTGTCGGTGCGGCACTGGATGATCATCTCGCACATGCGCTTGGACGCGCCCATCACGTTGGTCGGGTTGACCGCCTTATCGGTGGAGATGAGGATGAATTTCTTGACGCCGTACTTCTCCGCCATATCGGCGGTATTGTAAGTACCGAGGCAATTGTTCTTGATCGCCTCCTGATTGCTGTGCTCCATCAGGGGCACGTGCTTATGTGCCGCGGCGTGGAAGACGATCTCGGGACGGTAGAAGGCGAACACCGCGTCAAGGCGGTTGCGGTCTCTGACCGAGCCGATCTCGACCGCGAGGTCGAGAGAGGCGCCGTACTTGCGGATCAGCTCCTGCTGAATGTCGTAGGCGTTGTTCTCGTAAATATCGAAGATGATGAGTTTTTTCGGCGCGAGCTTCGCGATCTGACGGCAGAGCTCACTGCCGATCGAACCGCCGCCGCCCGTGACGAGGACGGTCTTCCCCGTATAGAAGGCGCGGTTGGCTTCGTCATTGACGTTCAGGGAATCGCGGAAGAGGAGATCCTCGATCTTGATCTCGCGAAGGACGCGGCGACCGCCCTCCTCGCGGCGGGCATCACCCTCCTTGAAGGGGACGTCGTAGAGCTTAATCTTACAGCCCGTGGGCGCGTAAAACTCGTGGATCCTCTGTGCGGTGGCACTGTCGATCGAGGGGAGGGCGACGAAGATCTCGGCGACGGGCAGTGTCTTCAGCAATGCGAGGGTATGGCGCGACTCGGCATAGACGCGGACGCCCGAGACGAGACCGCCGACCTTATCGACATTCTTATCAATGAAGCAAACGGGATAGTAGTGGGAATTCGGGTTATAGATCAGCTCCTCGGCGAGCATGGCGCCGACCTGCCCCGCGCCGATGATGGCGACGCCGATCTTATTCATCGCGAGGGTCGCGGTATTCGCGTGGCGATAATACTGCTGATAGACGAAGCGGGAGGCGAGCGTCACCATATCGAGTGCGGCGATGACGGACGCGCTCGGCCAGAAGCCGAGGTCGGCAAGGGGGATCATCGAGGAGATCAGAAGCGCGACCGCACCGCCGAAGAAATCGGCACCCATCAGGGCGAGGTAGCTCCGCGAGTTCGCATACCGCCACACGTCGGCATAGACCGCGAAGATCACGCGCGTGCCGAAGATACAGACGGCAAAAAGCAGGACGCTGATCGCATAGCCGCCCGCCTCCAAAATGGCACCGCCCGCGGTGACGGAGGACAAAACGTTGGCGATTACGTAAACAACGATGTACATCAAGAGGTCAATTGCCGCAAGAAGCTGTTTTCGTTTATTCTTAATCAGATTCATAATTCATTCGCCTTTCGATGATAATTTGTCAATAGCCGCGAACGACTTCGCCGGCGTCGAGCTTGACCTTCTCGGGGACATGACTCCCCGCCTTACAGATGGCGCCCGCGTTGATATGTGCGCCGTCACCGACCGTCGCGTTGTGGTCGACGATGGCGCCGACCGAGACGATCACGCCGATGCCGAGGGTCGCCTCACGATTGACGATCGCCATCGGCTCGATCACGGTGCCGTCGCCGACCTCGGCATCGGGGGAGACGTAGGCGCGCGGAGAGATGAGCGACGGCGTTTCGTAGCCCGCCGCGCGGAGCTTCAAAAGCAGCTCGAGACGGAGCGCATTGTTGCCGATGCCGACGGCGGCGGCATCAAAATCGAAGCGAAAGCGCGCATATTCCGAGAGGGGTGCGAGTGCACCTTCCGCGGCATCGTCGAGAAAGGCAACGCGGTCAAACGCGCCCGTCGAGCGGGCAACGTCGGCAACGACGCGGCCGTAACCGCCCGCCCCGAGGATCAAAAGGGATGCCCCCACAAAAGTCACCTGTACTTTCCGGTAGATATTCCCGTATCTTCTAAACCCTACCTATATTTATATACATTATACACGCGCGCGAGGGTTTTGTCAAGGTAAATTTGTATTTTGCGCGCGACTTCGGGCGAATTGACGCGTTTTCTTTATTTTTCGATGGCTCCCGCCGCCGCTTTCCGCTCTCTGACGGTCATGTCGATCAGGGCGGCGAGGTCGATCGCGAAGATCGCGAGGTTCGACAGGGCGGTGACGATATCGAGGATATAGAAGGAATAGACGATCCACAAAAGGACATTGACGAGGATGCTGTATTTGACGCCGCGCAGGCTCTTTGCCGCGTAGGAGGCGATCGTCAGCTGAACGCCCGCGATCACGGGGAGAAAATTCAGAAAGAGGCGGGGATCGGCGAGAGCGCCCATGACGGCGGGAAGATCGGCGAGCACGCCGCAGATCAGCGTCAGGGAGGAAAAGAGCACCGCCTCCCACCGTCCGAAGCGTCCGAAGGCGACGAGCAGATTCCTCCCCGCGGCGACAAGGAGGGCGACGGCACCCGCGGGCATATGAAAGACGAGCTGTGCCGCAGCGAGAAGCAGGGATTCGGCAAACAGGCAGAGATAGACCGTGCGTTTTTCCTTTGCGAGGCAGGAGGCGCCGAGAAAGACCGCGCCGCCGAGAGAGATGAGGTTTCCGAGAAGGAGTCGCAGCATGATTTGGTTCCTCTTTTGCGTATTTTTCGTTTTTTCTTCTATTTTCCCCGCAAAAAGGGAAAACTATCCCTTGACATTCCCTCGACATCCCGTATAATGATAGCCTGTGTTTTTATCTGTCGGCGCTTTTTACGAAAGGAGACGTCATGAAGATCCGCTTATCCGACCGTTTCACCACGTCGCGGCTATTGCGATTCGCCTTCCCTTCCTTCGTGCGCCGGTCTTTCCCGTCGCGGCGCTTCCGACGCTCCCTTATCCTTTCGATGTGGAGGGAGTCCGGTTTTTCCTCGCATACTCCGAGGTACTTGCCTTTGCCATGTCGGCGTTCTCTCTCGTTTTTGAGAGAAAAAAGTATCAATATGCATAGAATTCTTGGCATTTTGCAAAAAAATCCCGTTTGCGGCGATGCCGCAAACGGGATTTTTCAAGATTTTAGTCTGCTTATTTGTCCTCTTTGACTCTTTCAAAGTACGGAAGAGCGCCGAGGGGAGCGGGGACGGTTTCGGTGAGATCAGAGCGCCTCGAACTCGTCGAGCGCCTCCTTGAAGGATGCCATGCAGGCGTCGAAGGCGGTGCGCTTCGTGAGGTCGACGCCCGCGAGCTTCAGAAGCTCGACGGGGCTGTCGCTGCCGCCCGAGGAGAGGAAGCGGAAGTAATCGCGGACGGCGGGCTCGCCCTCCTTCAGAATCCGCTCGGCGATGGAGACGGCGCTGATGATGCCCGTCGCATACTTATAGACATAGAAGCCGCGGTAGAAGTGCGGAATTCTTGCCCATTCATAGGCGATCACGGGATCGGAGACGACGGAGCGACCGTAATACTTTTTATTGAGGTCGAGGTAAACGGCGTTCAGCGAGTCGGTGGTAAGGGGCTGTCCCTTCTCCGCCATATCGTGGGCGATATACTCGAACTCGGCGAACTGCGTCTGACGGAAGAGGGTGCCTTTCAGGGTATCCATATAGTAGGAGAGGAGGTACTTTTTGAGCTTCTTATCCTCGGTGGCGGAGAGAAGGTACTTGATGAGAAGGACCTCGTTGACGGTGCTCGCGACCTCGGCGACGAAGATCTTATACTGCGCCTTCTCCTGCGGCTGATTCCTCTCGGAATGATAGGAGTGCATGGCGTGTCCGAGCTCGTGGGCGATGGTGAAGATGTCCGAGGTGGTCTTCTGATAATTGAGAAGGACATAGGGATGCTTCAAGCCGTAGACGCTGATGCTGTACGCGCCGCTCCGCTTCCCTGTCGTCTCCTCGACGTCGATCCAGCGGTTGTCGTGTGCCTCGTCGAGCAGCTTTCCGTACGCCTCGCCGAGGGGAGCGAGTCCCTTCTTTACAAGGCGGAAGGCATCCTCATACTCGAGCTGCATCTCCGCGTTCTCGACAAGGGGAGTATAAACGTCGTACATATGGAGAGAGGAGACGCCGAGGATCTTCTTTCTGTCGCGGAAATAGCGGTGAAGGAGGGGGAGGTTCTTATGAACGCTCGACAGAAGATTCTCGTACACCTTGGTATCGACGTCCTCTTCGGCGAGGGCGCGTGCGAGGGAGGAGGGGTACTTTCTCGCCTTGGCGAGGAAGACGTCCTTATCGACGTTTCCGACGTAGGCGGCGGTGATGGTATGGATGAGTCCGATATAGGCTTTATAATAGGCTTCGAACACCGTGCGGCGTACCTTGCGGTCGGGCGAACGGAGAAGGACGCCGTAGAGTCCGTGGGTGAGGGTGGTCTTCTCGCCGTTCACCTTCACGGTCGGGAAGGGGAAATCGGCGTTGTCGATCATCGAGTAGATCGTATGGAAGCCCTCGAAGATTCTGCCCTCTTGGGAGAGGACCTCTTCGGTCTCACGGGAGAGGACGTGGGGCTTCTGCTTCAGAATCAGGCGGAGGGTATAATCGTAATCGGAGAGCGCGGGATCCGCCATCATCTCCTTCAGTGTCTTCTCGGGGAGAGCGGAGAGCTCGGGATTGATGAATGCCGCCGCGCCCGAAAGCTTCATGCCGAGCATATCGACGCGGGAGGTGAGGGCGGTATATTCCGCGTTTCTCGTGTCCTGATCCCGGAGCATGAAGGCATAGACGTCGAGGCGCATGAGTCCGAGCACGGCGCGGTTCAGCTTCGTCATGCAGGCGAGGAAGCTCTCGCGGTTGCCGAGCTTGCCCTCGAATTCGGAGAGGTCGCACAGCTCGGACACCTCCGCGTAGGTCGCCTCAAACTCTTCTTTGTTCTCGAAAATATCCTCGACGCGCCATTTGAGGTGCTCGGGAATTTGGTCTCTTTCTTTTGCCATGGGTTTTTATCTCCTTTTATATTTTATTCTTCACTTTGGGTGTGCTCTTCGGAGGGGGTCTCCTCGTGGGTGCTTTGCGACGTCTTGCCTGCGAGGCGGACATCGAGTCCGTTCAGCTCCACGCCGCCGTCGGCGCGGATAAGCAGGTAGGTGACGCCGCCGATCTCCTTCGTCGACACGCGGTCGGACGCGCCGGGGGCGACGGTGATCTTCACGTCGGGGGTGCGAAGCTCAAACTTCGAGGCTTCGACAAGGTTCTTCGGCGAGAGGTAGCCGCTCCCGAATTCTTCGGTATAGCGGTTGGCAAAGGCTTCAAGCTTCTCTTCCCCGATGCCCGTGTCCGAGAGGATCTCGCGCACGGTATTCACGGAGACGGTGAGGGGTTCGGGGTTTTTTGTCTCCTTATGTACGAGGATCCGCTCACGCAGCTCCTCGTGGATGGCGCGGATGCGCGGGAGGGTGCACTCCTCCTCGAGGGTATCGGCGAGGACGGCGCGAAAGGCTTTCCCCTGTTCCTTCGCGGGCATGGGGATACTTTTCTTGAAGATCGCGTCGGTGAATGCCTCGTGAGAGTCCTCGAGACTTTTGGTATAAAGGAGCGCATTGTAAATATTTGTTTGCCTTCCGTCAAATGCGGGGAACAAAAAGCCGAGGGTCGGCGGGGTGATGGCGTTGGTGCCGAGGAGGTCGGCGAAGGACTTTTCTTCCTCGTTATAGGAGAGGGTGGACTTCGTGGACTTGACGGGGCAGATCGCCGAGACGAGGTAGGTATACATCTCGGTGGAGTCGCCCGCGTCCTCGCCGTCCTTCTGCTTTTTCACCACGTCGTAGGCGGCACAGCCGAGCAGAATGACGAAGTTGTCCTCCGACGGGACACTCGCGGCGACGCGGGAAAAGAAGGTATCGCGGGCGCTCTCGTCCTCGAGGCGCGTCTTTCTCAAGGTCATGAGAAGTCCGTGCTCTTCCCCGCCCGCGACCTGTGAGTTGGAAAAGGGGATGTCGATGAGGTTGCGGTAAGGGGTGCCCGTCAGAACACGGCGGAATATGGCGAGATATTTCTCGCTCTCCTCCTCCCCCATGAGGGCGAAGGAGCGGCAGAATTTCGCGATAATCTGCCCTTCGGCATTGACGTAACAGCCGTAGACGGCGGGGATCGTGCTCCGCTCGGGGCGGAGGGTGCGCCGCACTTCGGCGATTTCTCTTTCGTTCATAGTCTGTTCCTTTGGTATCCGTCTTTTTGAATTTCTACCATAGTATAGCACATTTTTGCGGCTTTGTGTAGGGGTATTTGAAAATTTTTATCTTTCCGAGAGAAAACCCCTCCCGCCGCGAGACACGGCGGGAGGGGTTTTGTGTGCGGGGCTTGGGGCTTTTCCGCGCTTTTTTGCGATCCGAGGCTCGATCGGGCGGAGCCTGTCGCGGCATCGGAAGGTCGGGGAAAAAAGTGCCGCTTCCCGAAGCGGGTGCGGATACGGGATCTGCCGAAGGGGCAGACGAGCAATGCTAAATCACAAACGGCTGTTACGCTTTTTTGATCGGCAAGGGTCGATTCCCTCAGCAGAGGAGGATTTTCACGCCTTTTTCCTCACATGCCGTGACAAAGTCCCGCGCGGGCTGTTCATCGGTAATCACCGCGCGGAATGCCTCGAGAGGAGCGATATGGCAAACCGACATTTTTCCGAATTTCACCTTCTCCGCAACAAGATAACTCTCCGACGCATGGGAAATCAGGAGCTTTGAAAATTCACATTCGTTCGAATAGCTGGCAAATGCCCCCCCCCTCGCGACGGCACTGCAAGAGATGAATGCCTTATCGGCATAAAAGGATCGTGCCGTTTCCAGCGCCGCGTTGCCGTAGGTATATTTATTCTCTCGGTCGAGCTCACCGCCGAGCATGATCACCCGTCCGTCAAACGCCCCCGATTCCAGCCTGTTCAAGAGTCCGAGAGCCGTCGGCACGGAATTCACAATAAAGGTCACCCGTGAAAGGCGGTGAAGGGCGGCGGGCAATTCACAGAGCGAAATGCCACAGTCGACAAACACCACATCCCCGTCACGGATCAGACCCGCCGCCCCGGCGCCAAGTCGCTTATGCGAGTCGACATTGCTCTTGAATCGGTTACGAAAGGAGTCATCCTTCCTCAGAGAGTCACGAGGGACGAGGACGGCACCGCCGTACACCTTCGCCAGCACACCCTCGCGGCAAAGCTCGTTGACGTCCCGTCGCACCGTCTCGACCGAAACCCCGAAGCGGGCGGCAAGCTCCGGTATCGAGACGCGTCCCTGCTGTATAGCCGCAAGGCGGATCTCCTCTTTTCTCTGTGTCGGCAGCCTGTATTTATCCATCGTTAATTTTCCCGAATTTGAATTTGGTCTTTTATGTTGAATTCAACATAAGCAGAATAACCGTCTACGCACAGTATAGCACAAAACGTTCGATTTGTAAAGAGGTTTTCTCCGATTTTCGAAAAATGCTTTTCCGTGCTCTTTCTGTTGAATTTCCGCAAATTCAAAAAAAATCATCATTTTTTCGGCAAAACGGAGAAAAAGACTCTTCCCTCTTGCAATCCGTGGTTTCTGAATGTTACAATAAAATGAACGGTTTTACATGAGGATTGTATTGCCGAAGAAAATCTGTATTACGGAAAGGAAGGTCATGGATGAAACAGAAGTATTACGAACCTCCCGTGTTTATCCCCTATCCCGTGGCTTGTGCCGCGGACATTCTCACAAGCTCCGGAGATCTGTCGCAGGACGACGATCAGAACCAGGGCGAGTGGAGAGACCCCACTACTTAAATATGGAAGGAGATATGAATGATGAAGAAAAGAACGAAACGAATCCTCCTCGCGGCAATCCTTGTCGTGCTGACCGCGCTCACGGCATGTCTTACCTTTGCCGGCGGGAGTGAAACGCAATCCCCCGCGCTCTCTATCAAGTATTGCAACCTGTCGATGCGCGACAACGTCGTCGTGAAATATGCCGTCGCCGCAGAAAATATCACCGACCGAGGCAATGTGATCCTCCGCGTGACGCAGAACGAGAAGGTGACAGCTCTCAATCCGGTCGGGACGCAGACAATCGACGGTGCGGAGTATATCATCTTTGACTACCCGCTCGCGGCAAAAGAGATGACCGACGACCTCTACGCCACCGCGGAATACGGGAACGGAGAAAACAAGGTCGAAAGCGCGACGCTGAAATACAGCGTCCTGAAGTACGCATCCGACACTCTCGGACGCACGGGGACTCCCTCGGCGAACAGCGGCTTCCGCGCCATGATGAAAAATCTGCTCTCCTACGGTGCCTCGGCGCAGAACGTTTTCGGTTATCGGACGGATCGGCTTGCCGACGAAGAATATTATCAAATCAAGGTTGACGGCGGTACTCTTGAGGACGGCTCAACCTATGCCCTTCGGATGAGCGGAGAGAGCTTTACCCTCACCGCCCCCGAAGAAAAAGACGGTCTCTCCTTCTATTCCTGGAAGGATTCGTCGGGAATCCGCATCGCGACGACCGCAACCGCCACTCTCGAGGTCGGAACCGAGAACGAAACCTATACCGCGGAATACATCGATAAAACCAAGGATTTAGAAGGTATGAAATACAAATATGTCGTTATGATCGGCGTTGACGGCGCCGGAAACTTCTTCGGCGTCGATATGCCGAACATCTCATCCATCTTTAGTGAGAACTCCTCAAAAAGCTATACCTACAGAACCATAACACCCTCCATCAGTGCCGAGGCATGGGCAGCCATGCTCCACGGTGTGACACCGGATGTCCACGGACTCAACAATACCATTGTCGCCGAGTCTGCCTACCCGGCGAATTCTCCCTATCCCTCGGTGTTCCGTCTTCTCTACGATCAGCGTCCCACCGCGACCGCCGAGTCCTTCTGCTGCTGGAGCCCCGTGAATACCGGCATTATCGAAGACAATATCGGTGTGTACAAATCCAATCTTTCGGATGCGAACATCGTAACCACGTTGGAGGGCAGATATACAACCGTTGACAATCTGCCGAATCTCCTTTTCATCCATTTCAACGACCCGGATCACTACGGACATGCGAACGGCTACGGCGCCTCCAGCGAGACATATGTCAATGCTCTCCAAACCGAGGACGGATACATCGGACGCGTCTTCGATATCTACAAGAACCTCGGTGTCCTTGACGACACGCTCTTCCTCGTTACCTCCGACCACGGCGGAATCGGTCAACACCACGGCGGAAATACCGACGAGGAAATGAATGTCTTTCTCGGTATCCGCGGAAAGGATCTGCAAAACACGACGATCACCGAGGGCGATGCCCGCGACATCGCGTCGATCCTCGCCTACGCACTGGGACTCGAGATGCCCGACACGTGGACATCCCGTGTTCCGAACGGCATTTTCAACGATGTGACCGCGACCGAACGAAAGGTGCGTCCTCTCCCCTCCGACAAGGATCATCAGACCGTCGGAACCCCCGAAGAGCTTTCCTCTCTGACCGCGATCCTCGACGAGGACAAGATCGCCTCCTATCTTCCTTTCGACGGGAACACGAATGCCACGATCGGCACCCTGAACGGGACTCCCGGCGGACTTCTCTCTTTTGAGGACGGCTATTTCGGCAAGGGCATCGACCTCTCGGAAGGCTATGTCACGATGGATAACCTGTCTCTCGGCAATGATTCCTTCTCCTTCTCCTTCTGGCTGAATGCGAGTGCCTTCTCCACCGGTGACCCGGTCATTTTCTGCAACAAGGACTGGACGAAGGGAACGAATCAAGGCATCGCGTTCGCAATCCGCCCCGCCAACAATGTCCTCAGACTGAGTATCGGTGACGGCACGAACAAGCAGGATATCGATGCTACCCTTCCCTCCGATCTGTTCGACGGGTGGACGCACCTCGCGGTGTCGGTGAACCGTAGCTCCAATACCGTCGCAATCTATGCGAATTTCCGTTGCATCAAGATCGGAACGCTGGGCGAAACCGTGAAGTCGATTTCCTTTGACGGTTCGACCTTCCGTCTCGGACAGGACAGCACCGGGACGTACAGCAACTCACTGGATGCCGTACTCGACGAGTTTATCTTCTACAAGGGCGCACTGACCTTCCCGAAGATCGCGGCACTCTCGGATTACTATCGCTCGCAAAGCATGTCGTATGACTCCTCGGAATATCCCTGGGCGATCTCCGATGTGCATCACAAGACGGTATCCACTCCGACCGACACCGGCAAGCTGACCGCCATCCTCGACGAAAGCAAGATCGGCAGCTATCTTCCCTTCGACGGGAACACGAATGCCGTCTTCGGTCAGGCGAACGGCACGTCCGGCGGCACCGTCTCCTTCAAGAAAGCCTATTTCGGAAAGGGTGTCGATCTCTCCTCGGGCGGCTACATCGACTCGACGGATCTCACGGTCGGCAAGGATTCCTTCTCCTTCTCTTTCTGGATGAAGGCAAGCGCCCCCGCCTCCGACCCGGTCATTCTCGGAAACAAGGCGTGGTCGAGTAAAGTCACAGGCGGCGGTGGCATAGGAAACGGCATCATCCTCTCCATCACCTCGACCAAGTTCCATCTGAATATCGGCAACGGCTCGGTACGTCAGGACTGTAGAGCGGATCTCCCCGCCGATACGTTTAACGGGTGGACACATTTTGCCGTGTCGGTCGACCGCGCAACCAACAAGATCGTACTGTATGCGAATTTCCGTCAGGTTTACAGCGGGACGCTGGATGAGGCATTGCGGAACAGCGACTTTACCACTCCCCTCCGTATCGGTCAGGACACCACGGGAAGCTATTCGAAGCTGCCTGCCATGCTTGACGAGTTCATCTTCTACAAGGGCGTCATCTCGCCGAAGATGATCGGAAAGCTCGCGGACTACTATCGCTCCGCAGACGGGTATCATCCGGCGGATTTCCTTCCCTCCTCTCTCGACAAAAACAGTATCGGAACCTACATGACCTTTGACGGGAACCTCAAAAACTCCGTCGACGGTCTCGCCGACGGAACGCCGAACGGCTCCTTAACCTATGTAGACGGCTATTCCGAGGGGAAAGCATTGGATCTTTCCGCCGGTGGGTATGTCTCCTTGCCCGATCTCAAACTCGGCTCCGACTCCTTCTCCTTCTCCTTCTGGATCAAGGCGGATTGGGACAATCTGTCCACCACTCTCGGAACCGGCGACCCCGTGATTCTCGCCAACAAAAATTGGAAAGGAGTGGCGAAAGGATTTGTTCTTGCTCTTCGCGCCGAAAGGCTCGTATTGAACCTCGGCAACGGAACGGCGCGTCAGGATATCAACATGGATAGCACCTATACTACTCCTTTATTGCCGCACCCCACTGTCAGATATGACGGCTGGATTCATGTCGTGGTGTCGGTAGACCGGACGAACAATAAGATCACGGTCTACGAAAACTTCAAAAAGGTTCAGGAAGCGGATCTGGATACCGCCTTGCAGATAGACCTTAACAACATGGAATTCCGTATCGGACAGCCCAGCAACACAAATACTTACACCAAGTTGCCGGCATCGCTTGACGAGTTTATCTTCTACAAAGGCGTGATTACCGAAGCCACGGTCGGTGAGTTCGCGGATTGCTACGGCATCACGGCAAACTGACACCTGTCCACGACGGCACGACCGCACCGCATCCGAGCCCGTCCCTTTCCCTTCTCGGCAGAGAGGCGGGCTCAAGGCGGAGAACAAAAGCACGAAAGAGATCTTCCCTCGGTCTCTTTCGTGTTTTTTTGCCCTTCTTCTGCCTTTCGTCACCGTTTGCACATATTGTAGCACAGAAGTTTTCCTTCAGTCCGGCGTATCCGATTCGGGATGAGAGGGGCGCCCTAAAAGACGGTTCCGAACAAAAAGCGGTTGACGCAGATCGGTTTTAACGACCGACTGCGGCAACCGCTTTTTGGGTGTTTTCGGATGAGGGCGAAAGAGGATCTTTCGGCGCTCGGCACAAGAACATTCTATCTTCTCGGTATTCAGGCAGAAACTCCTGATTTTTCGGCGTTCGGAGCAGAAGCACCTGTATTTTCGACGCTCGGCGGAAGTGCTTTGCCATGCTTTCAAAATCCGAAGCGAAAAGTCTTCGCTCTTTCGGATGCCGGCATCAGAAGAGTCCTACGATCCTGCCGTCGGGGAGGACGTCGATGTTCTCGGCGGCGGGGGTCTTCGGCAAGCCCGGCATGGTCATGATGTCCCCCGTCAGGACGACGAGGAAGCCTGCGCCCGCGGCGATGCGGATGTTCTTCACGCTGACGGTGAAGTGCTCGGGCGCGCCGAGTTTCTTTGCGTCGTCCGAAAAGCTGTATTGCGTCTTTGCCATGCAGACGGGAAGATGTGCGTAGCCCATGGCTTCGATGGCGGCGAGCTGTTTTTCTGCCGCGGGAAGATAGGTGACGCCCTCTCCGCCGTAGACCTTCCTGACGATCGCCTCGATCTTTTCTTTTACCGTGGCGGTATCGGGATAGGCGAAGCGGAAGTCGCCCGTCTCCTCCTCGCAGAGGCGGACGACCTCACGAGCGAGCGCTTCACTTCCCCGTCCGCCCTCCGCGTATGCGGTGGAGATCTCGGCACGGACGCCGAGGGTGAGGCAATGCGCCTTCACACATTCGATCTCGGCATCGGTATCGGTCGGACGGCGGTTGATGGCGACGGTGACGGGAAGTCCGTAGACCTCCTTGATATTGCGGAGGTGACGCGTGAGGTTCGGGAGTCCCTTCCGAAGGGCTTCGAGATCCTCGGTATTGAGTGCGTCCTTCGGGAGTCCGCCGTGCATTTTCAGCGCGCGGACGGTGGCGACAAGGACGACGGCATCGGGCACGAGCCCTGCGGCACGGCACTTGATGTCAAAAAATTTCTCCGCGCCGAGGTCGGCGCCGAAGCCCGCCTCGGTGACGGCGTATTCCCCGCTACGGAGCGCCATGCGGGTGGCGAGCACCGAGTTGCACCCGTGGGCAATGTTGGCGAAGGGGCCGCCGTGGACGAAGGCGGGCGTGCCCTCGAGGGTGCCGACGAGATTCGGCTTCAGAGCGTCGCGCAGAAGTGCGCACATGGCGCCCGCCGCCTTCAATTCTCCGACCGTGACGGGGCGTCCGTCGTAGGTATAGCCGACGATCATGCGGGAGAGTCTCTCCTTCAAGTCCGCATACGACTCCGCAAGGCAGAGCACCGCCATGACCTCGGTCGCGACGGTGATGTCGAAGCCGTCCTCCCGCGGCGTACCGTTCACGGTGCCGCCGAGTCCGTCGACGAGGAAGCGAAGCTGTCGGTCGTTCATATCCACCGCGCGCCGCCACGTGATGCGGCGGGGGTCGATGCCGAGTGCGTTGCCCTGATGGATGTGGTTATCGAGCATGGCGGCAACGAGGTTGTTCGCCGCGCCGATGGCGTGAAAGTCTCCCGTGAAATGCAGATTGATGTCCGCCATCGGGGCGATCTGCGCATATCCGCCCCCCGTCGCGCCCCCTTTGATGCCGAAGACGGGTCCGAGCGACGGCTCACGCAGGGCGAGAATTGCCTCCCGTCCGATGAAGCGCAGTCCGTCGGCAAGACCGATGGACATGGTGGTCTTTCCCTCTCCCGCGGGGGTCGGGGAGATGGCGGTGACGAGCACCAGCTTGCCCCGCTTTTCCTTTTTGTCCGAAAGACGGGAGAGGCTGACCTTCGCCTTATAGGAGCCGTAGGGCTCGATGTCCTCTTTCGTCAGATGCGCCCGTGCGGCGACGGTCTCGATGCCGTCGAGGCGGGCGGCATCGGCAATTTCGATGTCGGTCAGAAATTCCATAAGATCCTCCTATCTGTCTGTTGCCCGTGTATTCTGCGGGAAAGTGCGGTGCGGGTCGGCGGTGTGGTACTCCGTGAAGGGGTACGCGGCGTGCGACCGTGTGTCGGTGTGCCGCGCTCAGTTCGCGAAGAAGACGTCCTTACAATACTCGCCGACGGTGACGCTCTCTGCGCCCGCGGCGTCTCTGACGATGATGTTTTTGACATCCGGGTCGGCGTAGTTGACGCGGCGTGCGTTCGGCAGTCTCTCACTGTCGAAGCGGAAGAGCGTCTTCGTTTCCTCTGCGCGGATGTCGGTGAAGATGCAGTTGCGCGTCCCGATACATATTTTCGTTGCGGAAGATGTTACATTCCGCCTTTTCTGTCAATTTTAGTTTACAATTGTCGAGAATAATCGTAAAATCGGAGGGCAGGAGGATGGCTTCGTCGATAAGGTATTCGGGCTTTCCCGTGCGCGGATTGACGGGCGGGACGGTCAGGGTGCCGTCCTCTTTCTTTGCCAAGGCTACCGCGGCGCGGAGCATCTCGGTCTCGCCGGAAAACGCGGCGAGATCGAGACTTTCGAAGGGGCTCGCGGGTCTTCTTCTTTTGCTATTCGGACGCGGGGGGCTTCCTTTTTTCAAGAGATCTTCGGATCGGCATTTTTCGCGTCTGACAAAAAAGAGGGCGTCCCTCCTCGGGAGGGGGACACACCCTCTGTGTTTTTAATTATACACGCATCCGCGCGCAAAGTCAAGAAAATTTTCTCACTTGCGGAGCAAACTTCACTGTCCGCAGGACAACTTCACTTGCGTAGCAAACTTGCCCGAAGGGCAAACTTCACTATCGAAGATAACTTCACTTGCCCAAAGGGCAAACTTCACTATCCGTAGGATAACTTCACTTGCGGAGCAAACTTCACTTGCCCGAAGGGCAAACTTCACTATCCGTAGGATAACTTCACTTGCGGAGCAAACTTCACTTGCCCGAAGGGCAAACTTCACTATCCGTAGGATAACTTCACTTGCGGAGCAAACTTCACTTGCCCGAAGGGCAAACTTCACTATCCGTAGGATAACTTCACTTGCGGAGCAAACTTCACTTGCCCGAAGGGCAAACTTAGTCATGCCTCGGCATTTCCCATCTGACCTTCGGGTTGACAAATCTGCCGTGGCGGTTCACCGTTTTATAGCGGATCGCGCCCTTCGGGCATCGGTGCAGACAGCCGAGGCAGAGGGTGCACTCGGGGAGCTCGAACGTCGGCTTCCCTCCCCGCATCACGATCGCGCCGTCGGGGCACTGCGTGGCGCAAAGGGAGCACCCGACGCACGCATCGGCGTCTACCGCGAAATATTTCGTCCTCCGTGCGGTGCGATAGTTCCGATACACGCCCCACGCGAGGGGGAGAGGAGGAACGACGCCGACGAAATTGCCGTGCAGGCGGGCGACGACGTCACGCGCGACGTTCTCCGCAAGGCGCGCCGCCTGCTCGGTGATGCGGCGGTTCTTCGCCCCGTCGCGGAGATCGAAGATCGGCACCCACGTATCGACGGTGCGCACCGAAAAGCTCGCGCGCACGGTGATGCCCCGCCGCTCTGCCGCCTCACGGAAGAAGAAGGCGGACTGTCCCGGGGTCGTGCCATAAGCGGTGACGTGATAGATATAGGGATTCTCGGGCAGGCTTAGCTCGAGCGCCTCGAGAAAGGAGAGCACTGCGGCGGGCAAGCCCCAAAAATAGGTCGGGGTGACGAAGCCGACACGCTCTTCCCTCTCCGCCCGAAAGGAAAAGCGCCCCTCGCGAAGGCAATCGGCGACCGAGATCACGGCATCGCCCGTGTGAGCGGCGATGATCTCGGCGATCATGCGGCAGTTCCCCGTCGCGGAAAAACAGAAGATCACGGATTGCCTCCCTTCTCGCGGTGTGCGCTTTTTTGTTTTCGTTCTTTTTATCGCTTCCTTTTATCGGTCGAGCTCTCGGATGTCTCGTCTTTTCTGTCTCGGTGTTTCTTTTACGCGCGCTTTTCGTTCACTCTGCGGACGGTCTCCTCGAGCATACGCTCCATGGCGTCCATGCAGGCGGTGTGGTCGAATTTTTCTCTTGCCATCTGCGCGTATTTTTTGCTGTATTCCGCCTTCTCCTCGGGATGGTCGAGCCACCAATCGATCTTTCTCGCAAGTTCCTTTGCGTCTCCTGCGCGGAAGAGGCTCTTTTCATCGAGAGCGTAGAAGCGGGTCGCGCTCTTCGGCGAGTCGCAAATGACGGGAACGACGCCCGTGGCGAGTGCCTCGAGGCATCCGATGCCCTCCGCCTCGTACTCGGCGGCGTGGACGTAGAGATCGGCGCGGCGGTTGACGTGCACCATCTCCTCTCGCGTGAAGAAGCGGAAGACGGGAGGAACGGGAAGCTTCCTCGCCATGCGCTCAAGCTTCTTTTTCATCGGTCCGTCGCCCGCAAAGATCAGGCGGATCCTGTCCTTGTGCGCCGAATGCTTCACGGCGCGGATGAGGGTCTTTTGCGACTTTTCCTTCGAATATCTTCCGGTATAGAGGATGTTGATCATGCCGTCGTCCTCGCCCTCCTCTTCCTTCGGGAAGAAGATCTCGTTGACGCCGTTGGAGATCACGTAACCGTTCGTCTTTCCGTACATGCTCTCGTAGAGGTCGCGGATATACTGTGTGACGTAATGAACCGAGTCGCACCACTTATAGAGGCGGTTGAAATACACGTAGGCAAGACGGTTGACGAGGTGACTCTTCTTCATGAACACATGCACGGAAAAGTTCTCGGCAAGGAGATGGCAGCCCGCGGAAAGGGGAATGCCCGCGGCGTGCGCCTCTTTTGCGGCGGAGATTCCGAGCGAAAAGGGCAGCATGACATGCACGATGTCGGCGCCCGCGATCGCCTCACGGACGACCTCGCGATCGGGCTTTGCCAGTGTGACGCCGTTCGAGGCGAGGTAGGGGTCGAGGGGTCCGAAACTGAGGTTCGGTACCACGTAGCACCCGGCGCGCCCCTTCTTATCCTTATCGGCACAGAGGATACGCACCTCGTGCCCGCGGGAGGACAAATGGCGGATCAGATTCATCGCGGCGATGGTCGTGCCGTTGTTCTCTTCTCCGAGGACATCACATACTACGGTGATCTTCATTCGTTTCGTCTTCCTTTTTTATATACTCGACATAGGCGTAGCTTTGCTCTTTTTTGACGGTTTCTTTCATGAAATTGTAAACTTTATCACGCATTTCGGTCTTGTTTTCACATTCCTTCGGGAAGATCGGCTTTCCGATCGTGACCTTGACGGTCGGGGGAAGGAAGCGGAGGATCCGCCGCTTATGATACGTGACGGTAAAGCCGACGGCGGGCACGTCGAAGAGGAACGGATAGGAAAACGAGGCATCGGAAAAATGGCGGATGTCGTTATAGTAGGGCCAGATGTGCGCCTCGGGATAGACGGTGACGACCTCTCCCTTTCCGACCAAGTGCTTCATCTCATGAAGAAGATGTCTTGCGGCGCACATGTCGGCGGGCACGGGGATCGCCCCCATGAAGGGCACGACGGCGCGCGCGACGGGGATCGACACGATGTCGGGGTGAACGAGGACGTTCGCCTTCTTCGGGAAGGTGATCATCGTGGGGGTGAAGGCATCCCCGCCCATCTGCGTATGGTTGCCGTACAGAAGGTAGCCGCCGCGAAGCCCGCGCAGGTTCCGTCTGCCGCGCACGCGGAGTCCGCGTCCGACGTACATATAGAGGGCGGCAACGGGAGTGGCGAGAAGACGATAGAGCAGGATCTCGCCGAGCTTCCAGAAAATATTCTTTTCGTGCGAATAGCGATACTTCCCGTCGATCTTTCTCGCATTGATCTTATTATGTGTCGAGGCGAAGTCGTCATTCAGCTCGTCGGTATAATAGATGGTCCGTTTTTTCATTCCGTCATTACGCCCGTGCCGCAGGCACCGCTTCCGCGGGCGCGCGATCGGCGTCCTCTTTCATAAATTCGTCGTAGAAGGCATAGTCGGTATCGAAATCGTGGATCTTCAGCCGTTTATGCACGGCGTCTCTTTGCCACTGCTTGATGTTATAGATATGGAACGGGAACCAGACGATGCCTTTATTGAAGTGCTTGATCACGGTCTCGGGGGTGATGCCCCGCTGCTCGTTGAAGCGGCGCTCCAAGGTATAGCGGGCGGTGGCGCTCCGATGGATCGCCGACTGGTCGGGCATGGCAAACCACTTCTCGCGGATGAGCTTCCGACAGGCGCGGAACATGCCCGTCTCTCGGATCTTCGCGAGGTTGAGAAGAAGGACGCCCGAGTTGCAATAATCCTTCGCGACCCAGAAGGTGCCCATGTAGTCGAGGGCGGCGCCGTACTCATACGCCGAGACGTCGACGTCCCAGAGCTCGCGGATGTTGCGGCACGCCATGGTATCGATGTCGAGGTAGATCGCCTTATCGTAGGGGACGACCGCGGGGTCGTCGGCGAGCAGGCGAAGCAGGGCGTAGGGGGTATAGGAATTTTTCAGATTCTTGCCGCCGTCGAAGGCGTCGACGAATTCCTTCGTCAGATCGACGCGCACGGCGCGGCTCTCGGGATGAAAGCGCTTCAAGGCGCGGTCGAGGGTCTCGACGTGCTCCTTCGTGATCGGGAGATATTTCGGATTCGCGGCGGAGTCGTCCATCGTCAGAATGCGGAGCTCGAGCGCCTCCTCGGTGCGGCGCGCAACGCTCACCGCCGAGAGGAACACGCCCTCAAAGATCCTGTCGTTTCCGCAATAAAGGATCGGTATCATTCGGTTTCTCCTTCCGTTTCGGGAATTTCGGGGGTCGCTCTTCTCTTCTCCCGCGCCATGCGCCATTCAAAGAAGAAGTAGGAGAGCATACTGACAAGGATGGTGAAATAGTAGGTGATGAGTCGCCAGATGAGCATTCCGCCGTAGCTCACCGCGCCCTCGGCGCCGAGCGCCAACGCGACGAAGATGCTCGAAAAGGCGAATTCGATGCCGCCGCTCGAGCCCGGGGTGGGGACGAAGACGACGGTCGTGACGGCAAAGGCGGAGCCGAGCACCACGAAGAGAAGGCGGTCGAAACCGATATCGAGGTGCAGGGCGCGGATGATGAAGAAGGTGACGGCGTAGTAGAAAAACATGGTGACGAAGCGGGTGAGATAGCAGAGGGCGAAGGTCTTCTTATCCCGCCAAAGGGCGCGGAACGCCTTCTGCGTATTCTCGGTATACTCGTTGAACGCCGCGGTCCTCTTCTCGATGAAATCGTGCAGAAAACCGATGTGTGAAAACAGGTGCATGAGGGAGACGATCCATCCGCGCACATGGCGGCTCGTCCCGAGGATCACGGTGCAGATGAGGACGAGGAAATTCGCGGAGAAGCCGACGATCGCGACGATGCCCATCCCCTCGGAGCGGATGAAATCGCGCGCGTAGATGAGGGAAAGCAGGGCGTAGGTATTCGTGACCATCATGAAGATCAGAAAGTTCATGATGAGGAGTCCCGTCGCGTCGGCGAGGGTCGTCTTTTTCTTCGAGAGGGCATACGCCTGAAAGGGCTGTCCGCCCGTGGCGAAGGGGGTGATGCCGTTGAAAAAGTGCTCGGTCATACCGATGGTATAGACGTCCCCGAAGCGGGCGGGGATCCCCTTCGAGCGGGCGAGCAGGCAAAGGGTCAGCGGGTACAGCGCGAGGTAGACGAGGACGAAAAGCAGAGCGACGAGGATGTAGCGCACGTCGGCTCCGCCGAGGACGCCGAAGATCTCGCCGATGTCATTCATCGAAAGGACGAAGACCAAAATCGCGACGGTCAGGGCGGCGTAAAAGAGATACAGCCAGATCTTTTTTCGATCTTTCTTTTCTTCGGTCGGCACGGGTGCTCCTTTCTCTCCCGTCGGGAGGGACAAAAAAACGGGAGTTTCATCGGTTCGGCGTATTTTTTTACGCGCACGCGATAAATTATTTTTTCCCGTTGCAAAATGTTTTATTTTATGTTATACTAAAGGCGTACCTGTATTACTCTAATTGAATCCCATGGAATTAGCAAGGTGCAAATGATGCCAAATGTACATATTTAGACATTTGTTGCATTTTGTCAAGCGGAATTTTCAAGAATATGGAAATTGTTTGTTAAAAAATGTAAATTTTTGCATTCTCTCGGTCTTTTCGCCGACCGACGAAGATCCGTCGCCTCTTTGTAAATATCCTCCGAGGCGAGTCTTCATATCAAAGTTTTTCGGAAAGGAAATGACATTTGAAATACGATATTACACGTCCCGCGACAAAGGGGGCGCTCCGCGTGCTCGGAACGGTGAGTGAGGCGTTCCTCGGGCTTTTGACCGAAAAATCCTTTGACGGGATCACCGTCAACGAGATCTGCGAGCGGGCGGGGTACCCGCGGGCGACCTTCTACAACTATTTTAACGACAAATACGACCTACTCAACTACCTTTGGTACCGTCTGACGGCGGCGATCGAGCCCGAGAGCTTCAAGGATGTGGCGCCCGAGGATTATCTGCTCGTCTACTTCAAGCGGCTGTATTCGATGTTCGAGGGGATGGAGGAAAAACTGCGCCTCATCCTGAAAAAGAATCTCGGCGACAGTTATCTGATGAGCAGTATGCGCATTTACCTCAATACGCAGATCCAAGCCTTCTTTGTCGACAGCCCGCTCGCCGCGGGGCGTCCCGTGCCGCGCGACATGATCGCCGAGCATTACGCCAACACGATCTATATGATCTTCGAGTGGCGGTTTCTGAAGCAAAACATTTGCTCGAGGGAGGAGACGTTTGCTTACGCGACCTATCTTTTGCGCAATATTTGAGAGGTTTTGTTTACTTTTTCTTTGATTTTCCGAGGTTCATTTGCAAAAAAAACGAGCGGCGTCGACCGATCGTCCGACCTCGCTCTTTTTCTTTCTTTTTTCACGATTTTGTTTCACTTTCTCAACAAACGTTGACGATATATTTTCGCTTTATTCATAAATTTTGCGGAAAAATCTCATTGATTTCGGACGGAAGAATTGTTTATAATACAGGTATAGAAAACAAATTTTTCTGAAAGGATCGATTCAAAATGAACGAACTCAAAAAAGCCTTCCGCAAATGCAAATGGGACAGCATCCTTGCCGCCGCCCTCGCGATCATCGTGGGGATCCTCTTCATCGCGCTGCCCGTCACCTCGGCGAACGTCCTCTGTGCCATCGCGGGCGTTCTGCTCATCGTCATCGGTATCTTTGCCATCGCCGCCTTCGTTTCGGGCGGGTTTCTCTTCGGCGGATACCCCTTGATCATGGGCATCGCCTTCCTTCTCTCGGGTCTCTTCTTCCTGATCCATCCCGAGCTGATCCAAGGCATCCTGACCGTGCTCTTCGGTATCTTTATCGTCGCGGACGGCGCCTCGACCATGGTAGACAGTGTTTACTGCGCCAAGGCGCACGTGAAGGGGTGGTTCTGGCTCCTTCTGCTCTCGGCGCTCTCGATCGTGCTCGGCTGTATCGTGACCTTCGGCACGTTTGACACCGTGATGCTCTTCGCGGGTATCTCGCTCGTGGTGGACGGCATCAGCGACCTTATCGTGATACTCGTTTTCAGCCACCGTATCAAGGAGGCGAAGAAAGAGCTGACGCGCCGTAAGGACGACATCATCATCGAGTGACGGATCTCCTCAAAACAAACTTCTGCCGCGAACGCGTGTATGCGTTCGCGGCAGATTTTTTATTTTCGGGCGTTTTTGCTTTGGGGTGTCGGTTTTTTTGGTGGGAGCGGTTTGGTGAGATTAGGCACTTTGGCGGCGCGGGGCTCGTCGGGGAGGTTGGCGCGATTTCGGGAGGTGAGGGCTCTTCGGCGAGGTTGGCGCGATTTCGTGAGGCGGAGCGATTTTTCTTTTTTGCGGTGCCTTTCGTTTTGGTTTTTCCGATGCGATCTTGCCTCTGTTTTGCTCTCGGAAGGCTCCCGCGAAGGGACTTTTTTGTCGAATTCCGACTCATAGTATTTGATACGCAGAAAACACGAACAATAGCATGTGGACTATTTTCTTTCGGATTTATAGACTATATGTAGGTAAAAAAGCGCGAGTGGCGTCAACAGCACCCGCCGAAAGGAAGCCATATGAAAAAGAGCCAAAGCAACGCGAATCCCGTCGAAAAAGAGAAGAGCGCGCTTGCCATACAGATCGGGAAGCGGATCCGCGCGTTCCGCAAAGAGCGGGGCTACACGCAGGAGGTGCTCGCCGAGCGTGCCGAATGCCATACCACTTATATCGGGCAGATCGAACGCGGAGAAAAGAACGCGACGCTCGAGAGCATTGCCAGAGTTGCGGCGGCGCTCGGAGTTCCGCTCACCCGCTTGCTCGAGATGACCGAGGGCGTTCCGAGTGAGGACAATTATCCCCTTCTCTGCTACCGTCTCGTCGCAGAGAAGCCGAAGGAAGAACAAAAGCTACTGCACGAGATTCTGCGTGCGGTGGAGGACTATCGCAGACTTTGAATGTTTGCCGCGTTCCCGTTTTACGCTTTGGCGCGTAGGACGGGCGCGGCTTTTTTTATGCCGTCCTGCGGATGGCTTTTGTGCGAGGGGCTTTTGCACGGGGAATTTCGGGAAATGCCTGCCGACAGCAACAAAAAAGGTGCGCCGACCGAAATCTGCGCACCGAAAAATGCAAACCCCGATTGCTGCGAAACAAACGAACAGTACGGGAATATAATTGCCAATGCTGCCCACGTGGAATTTGCATTTTTACCAAATTCACGTAGAAAGCATTAACAAAAAGAGCCAATATATTCTTTTGAAGAATACATTCACTTCTCTATTCGTTTGTTTCGCAACTTCAGTATACCACAAAACGCCCTGCAAGTCAAGAGGGAAAGTTTGATTTCGAAAAAACTATTTTGTCGGGTTAGTCGGGCGCTTTGCGGTTCTTTTTTATTTCGGCTCTGTTTTTTGCCGGGAGCGGGAGAAAACAAAGAAAATTTGACGATCATCGTCGATTTTTCGGTAAATCGGGAAAAAGCGGAGCCTTGTAGTCGGATCCCGTTGAAGGATCTTCACGTCATGCATTTCCCGTGAGCGGGTATCACGCCGCCCGACGCCGTGACATGTTTGAAGACTTTCACCCTCGAGTTGCCCGTGTACAGACCGGGATCCTGCGCATATCCGCAAAGTCGGAACGGCGATGTCCTTCGGTGCAATGCTCTCATTATACGCAAAAAGAGGAGATCGGCGCCTTTCCCGGAGGATGTCTTCCTTCTTCATTGATCGGAAGTGAGGACAAAAGTCCATACGGGTCACTGTTCGTCGGGCGGTCGCTTTCCCGCTTTCATTCCCGACGGGCAGATGCCGTAGACCTTTTTGAAGAGCTTCGAAAAGAGGAACATATCCTCATAGCCGCAACGCTCGGCGGTCTCGCCGACCGAGACGCCCGCGCGAAGGCATTCCGCCGCCTCATGCATTCTTGTCTGAAGGAGGTAATCGCGGATGCTCATGCCCGTCTCCGCGTGAAAGCTACGGGTCAGGTAGCGTCGGTTTACGTGCATTTTTTCGGCGAGCTCCTCGATACGGATTTTCTTCATATACATGGCGTCGATGTAGCTACGGACTCTGCGGACATACTCGCTGCCTCCCGCCTTCGTTCCGCCGAAGAGCTCGTCATACAGGCGAAAAAGGGCGGATGCCACGGAATATTCGGAGGCACCCGTGCTCTCGGCGGTCAGGAGAAAGAGGCGGGCGATCGCGGGCGTGGAGGGAAAGACGGGAGGCATTTTTGCCATCTTTTCCGAGAGGGCGCCGTCAAAGCCGATCCAGCAATAGTGCCACGGGTCGGCGTCGTCCGCGCGATAGACCGTCTCCTCCCCCGGGAGGATGCGGAAGATCTCCCCTTCTCCGACGGGATACGTAACGCCGCCGCAGGTATAGGTCCCCCGTCCCGAAAGGACGCAGTGCAAGAGGGTATACCACCGCACGGCGGGTCCGAAGTGATGCCCCGGAGCGCAGGTCTCCTCCCCCGCGACCACGGGGTTCAAGTCCGCGAAGTGTCGGTTGACCATCAGAATATCCGAGTACCCGTATCGTTTTTCCCGTTCCATGATGTTTTCTCCCTTTTTTCGTATTTAGTTCCATTATGCCATATTTTTCTCCGTTATGCAATGGGAAAACCGAAAAAAATGCGATATGATAAAAAAGAAGCCGCGAAACGCGGAAAATTCGAAACTTTCGGGAGGTTTTTTCCATGAAGCTTACCTTTATGGGTGCGGGGAGCACCGTTTTCTCCAAAAACGTCATCGGGGACGTCATGCTGTGCGAGGAATTCCACGACATCGAGATCGCACTTTACGACATCAATGCGACAAGGCTGGAGGAATCCTATCTTCTCATTACCAAAATGAATGCGGACATCAACGAAGGACGGGCGACCGTAAAGAAATATCTCGGCGTCGAAAACCGCAAGGAGGCGCTCCGCGGTGCGAATTTCGTTGTGAACGCAATTCAGGTCGGGCTTTACGACCCCTGCACGATCATCGATTTTGAGGTGCCGAAGAAATACGGTCTGCGTCAGACCATCGGCGACACGCTCGGGATCGGGGGGATCTTCCGCGGGTTGCGCACTATTCACGTATTGAAGGATTTTGCGCGCGACATTGAGGAGGTCTGCCCCGACGCGTGGTTCCTCAACTACACCAACCCGATGGCGATCCTGTCGGGATATATGCAGCGCTACACGAACGTGAAGACGGTCGGGCTCTGCCACAGCGTGCAGGTCTGCGCGAAGAGCTTGCTCGAGCGCGTCGGGATGCCCGAAAAGCTTGACGGCTGTGTCACGAAGATCGCGGGCATCAACCACATGGCGTGGCTCCTCGAGATCCGTGACAAGGACGGGGTCGATCTGTACCCCGAGATCCGACGCCGTGCAAAGGAAAAGAATGCAAGCGAAAAGCACTCCGACATGGTGCGCTTCGATTACATCGAGAAGCTCGGCTACTACTGCACCGAGAGCAGCGAGCACAACGCGGAATACAACGCGTTCTACATCAAGCAAAACCGTCCCGAGCTGATCGAAAAATTCAACATTCCGCTCGACGAATATCCGCGCCGCTGTGTCAATCAGATCGCAAAATGGGCAAAGCAGAAGGAAGAGCTGATGGCGGGCGGGACGGTGGATTTCACCCGTTCCTCGGAATATGCCTCGCACATTATGGAGGCGATGGTGACCGACGTGCCGTACAAGATCGGCGGCAACGTCATCAATCACGGCATGATCCCCAACCTGCCGTCGGAGGCGTGCGTGGAGGTCCCCTGCCTCGTGGACAAGAGCGGCATTCTGCCGACCTATGTCGGAGAGCTGCCCCTTCAGCTCGCGGCGATGAATGCGTCGAACATTTACCCGCAGATGCTGACGATCGAAGCCGCGCGCACGGGAAAGCGGGAGACGGTCTACCAAGCCGCCATGATGGAGCCGCACACGGGCGCGGAGCTGTCCACCGACGAGATCGTCTCGCTCTGCAACGATCTCATCGAGGCGCACACGAAGGCGGGATATCCCGTGCTGTGATGTGCGGACGCGCGAAGACTCGCCTTTTTTGAAACCGAAAAATCCCCCCGAGATCCTTTCACGGATTTCGGGGGGATTGGCGTTCCCGAGCGGATTCGAACCGCTGACCTTCCGCTTAGGAGGCGGACGCTCTATCCTGCTGAGCTACGGAAACATGCGGGGAACGAGAGGTTTTTCGGTGTCAGTATGCGTGCACGGGCGGAGCGGCGGGTCTGACGAGCGTCTCTCGGCGTGGTGCTTTGTTTATTTTACCACACTCTTTGCCGTTTTGCAATAGGATTTTCGATTTTTTTGGTTCGTTTCTTAAAATGTGTACAAAGTGTAAACTTTGACAAAAATTGCATTTTTTTCTTTTGGGATATGGAAAAAAGCAAAGGTTTGTGGTATAATTTAGGGTGCGACGCCGTACAGTCGGCGCCGGGGTGCTTTTTCGCGGTTTTTCGCGGCTTTTGTATCATGCATCCGGTGCGGCTGTCTGCCTGTGGTGCGGTGATCCCGCGCCGCGGGGTGTTTTCGACGGACCAGCCTTGTGCCATCGGTCCGCGTCGCTTTCAAATTGCTAATTTATATTAAAATTGGAGGAATTTCAACAAGATGAGCAAGAAGTATGTGTATCTCTTCTCCGAAGGCAACAAAGACATGCGCAATCTGCTCGGCGGTAAGGGTGCAAACCTCGCCGAAATGACGAACATCGGTCTTCCCGTGCCTCAGGGCTTTACCATTACCACGGAGGCATGTACGCAGTATTACGAAGACGGCAGACAGATCAATGACGAGATCATGGCGGAGATCATGGAGTACATCGGCAAGATGGAAAAGATCACCGGCAAGAAGTTCGGCGACCTCAAAAATCCCCTTCTCGTCTCGGTTCGTTCGGGCGCGCGCGCCTCGATGCCCGGCATGATGGACACGATCCTCAACCTCGGTCTGAACGAGGAGGTCGTCGAGGTCATGGCAAAGCAGAGCGGCAACCCGAGATGGGCATACGACTGCTACAGAAGATTCATCCAGATGTACTCCGACGTCGTTATGGAAGTCGGCAAGAAGTATTTCGAGCAGCTGATCGACAAGATGAAGGAAGAAAAGGGCGTGACGCAGGACGTCGAGCTTGACGCAAACGACCTCAAGAAGCTCGCCGACCAGTTCAAAGCCGAGTACAAGTCGAAGATCGGTGAGGACTTCCCCTCCGACCCGAAGGAACAGCTCCTCGGCGCCATCAAGGCGGTCTTCCGTTCTTGGGACAACCCCCGCGCCAACGTTTACAGACGCGACAACGATATTCCCTACTCTTGGGGCACCGCCGTCAACGTTCAGATGATGGCGTTCGGCAACATGGGTGACGACTGCGGCACGGGTGTCGCGTTCACGCGTGACCCCGCGACGGGCGAAAAGAAGCTCATGGGTGAGTTCCTCACCAACGCGCAGGGCGAAGACGTGGTTGCCGGTGTGCGTACCCCGATGAAGATCGCCGAGATGGAGCAGAAGTTCCCCGAGGCGTTCGAACAGTTCAAGCAGGTCTGCCTGACGCTCGAGGATCACTACCGCGACATGCAGGATATGGAATTCACCGTCGAGCACGGCAAGCTCTACATGCTCCAGACGAGAAACGGCAAGAGAACCGCGAAGGCGGCGCTCAAGATCGCCTGCGATCTCGTGGACGAGGGCATGATCGACGAAAAGCAGGCGGTCCTCATGATCGACCCGCGTAACCTTGACACGCTGCTTCACCCGCAGTTCGACCCGAAGGCGCTGAAGACCGCGCAGGCAGTGGCGAAGGCTCTCGCCGCGTCTCCCGGTGCCGCCTGCGGCAAGATCGTATTCACCGCCGACGATGCGAAGGCATGGAAGGCGAAGGGCGAGAAGGTCGTTCTCGTCCGTCTCGAGACCTCTCCCGAGGACATCGAGGGCATGAAGGCTTCGCAGGGTATTCTTACAGTGCGCGGCGGTATGACCTCTCACGCGGCAGTCGTCGCGCGCGGCATGGGAACCTGCTGCGTATCGGGCTGCTCCGCCATCACCAACTTTGACGAAGACAAGAAGACCTTCGTTCTCGCGGGCAAGACCTATCACGAGGGCGACCTCATCTCGATCGACGGTTCGACCGGTAACATCTACGACGGTGCGATCCCGACCGTGGACGCCACCATCTCGGGCGACTTCGACCGCATCATGACTTGGGCGGACAAGTACCGCAAGCTCGGCGTCCGTACCAACGCCGACACGCCCCGCGACGCAAAGAAGGCTCGCGAGCTCGGCGCCGAGGGTATCGGTCTTTGCCGTACCGAGCATATGTTCTTCGAGGGCAACCGCATCGACGCGTTCCGCGAGATGATCTGCTCCGATACCGTGGAAGAAAGAGAAGCCGCACTCGACAAGATCCTGCCGATGCAGCAGGGCGACTTCGAGAAGCTCTATGAGGCGCTGGAAGGAAACCCCGTCACCATTCGTTTCCTCGATCCCCCGCTTCACGAGTTCGTTCCCACGACCGAGGAAGACATCGCTACCCTTGCGAAGGCACAGGGCAAGAGCGTCGAGACCATCAAGAGCATCATCGCTTCTCTCCATGAAGCCAACCCGATGATGGGTCACAGAGGATGCCGTCTTGCGGTCACCTTCCCCGAGATCGCAAAAATGCAAACCAAAGCTGTCATCCGTGCGGCGATCAACGTCAAGAAGGCACATCCCGACTGGAACGTCGTGCCCGAGATCATGATCCCGCTGGTCGGCGAAGTGAAAGAGCTGAAGTTCGTGAAGGACATCGTTGTCAAGACTGCCGACGAAGAGATCAAGGCGGCAGGCGCCGACCTGAAGTACGAAGTCGGTACGATGATCGAGATCCCGCGTGCGGCTCTCACTGCCGATGATATTGCGAAGGAAGCGGAGTTCTTCTGCTTCGGTACGAACGACCTGACACAGATGACCTACGGCTTCAGCCGTGACGACGCCGGCAAGTTCCTCGGCTCCTACTACGACGCGAAGATCTTCGAGAACGACCCGTTCGCGAAGCTCGACCAGGTCGGTGTCGGCAAGCTGATGAAGATGGCTGTCGAGCTCGGCAGAAAGACCCGCCCCGACCTTCACTGCGGTATCTGCGGTGAGCACGGCGGCGACCCCTCGTCGGTTGAGTTCTGCCACAAGATCGGTCTCTCCTACGTTTCCTGCTCGCCCTTCCGCGTGCCGATCGCACGCCTTGCCGCGGCGCAGGCTGCTCTGAAAGACTAATCTCTTTCCCCTATCGAATAAAAACCCCGCCTCGCTCTTGACTTCAAGAGTGAGGCGGGGTTTTTATGGTTTTGAAAGGAATTTGTTTTATTTGTAAACTATTTTTTGCATTATATTATGAGTTTTCTCTTATTTTGACGACGGCTTTGCCTTCGTCGCGGCGGTGCTCGTCGAAGATGATCTCTCCGATGCCGTCGGCAACGATCTTTCCGCAGAGGGGGTTCTTTACGCTATCGATGGTTCCCTTGACGTCGGCGTCGACCTCGGAATACTCGAAGGAGAGGTCGCACCCTTCCATCGTGCAGTTCTCGAGGATCAAGCCCTTCGCATAGCAAAGGGGTTGCGTCCCGCCGATTTTACAGTTGACAAGGCGCAGATTCTTCGCGTACCATGCAAGATATTCGCCCTTGACGACGCTGTTATAAACCGTAACGTTCTCGGTCTCCCAAAAGGCATCCTTGGTATCGAGGACGCTATCGTAGATCGTGACGTTCTTACAATACTGGAAGGAATACTTTCCGTGCAGGATGACGTTACGCAGGACGACATTTTCACTATGGAGAAGGAAGTATTCTCCCGTGATCTCGGAATCCTCAATCGTCAGGTTGCGGCAAAACCAACCGAATTCGGGGCTGACGGCGTGGCTGCCCGAGATCGTGACGTTCTCACATTCCCGTACCGCCTTGATCCCGAGGAGGTCGGAATCCTTGATGCGGACGTCCTTTGCATACCAAAGTGCGGCACGGCAGGTATCGCGCAGGGTGCAGTGCGAGATCTCGGCATTCGTCATATGCCAAAAGGGATAGCGCAGGGCGAAGTCCGAGGAGCGCACGGTGACGTCGTGGCTCTCCTTCAGGGCGGATTCCCCGTCGGCGGGTCCCGCGAAGCGGCAATTCTCAACAGTGGCGTCGGAGAGTGCGTAGAGCGCGCGCTCTTCGTCAAAGGTTTTTTCTCTGATCTGTTTCATGATTTCCTCGCATTTGTTATCAAACTATCCGAAGTATAGCACAGAGCGGGGAGAAAATCAAGGCACTTTGTGAAAATCCGCGCGCTTTCGGAAAAATCTTCCCCATTCCTCTTGTTTTTTTGTGTCCGCCGTGCTATACTGGTATCAACATTTCAAAAGCAGAGTAGGGTCACGAGCGTGAGTGCCGCGCGGACGGGGAGTTGCCGCACGGACGAATTGGGGAAGCTTTTTTCTTCCCCTGCGGTTCGTCACCCGCATCCCGCTGTTTCTCGGTGGCATCTTTCATAAAAAACCGACGGTTTTTCGTCGGTCTTTTCCCTCCGTGAACAGAGATGAATCTGTCGAAACGGAGGTATTTTTTTATGATTCGAAACAAACGCAAGCTTCCCCTCTTCCCCCTCGTCTTCACCGCGGTCATGGTCGCGGCGAGTGTCATCCTCTGCCGATTTCTCGGCTTTTCCCCCTCAAATTCGACGGTCAGATTCGACCTCGGATTTCTCCCGCTTGCCGTAGTGGGAGAGCTCTACGGCTTTCCGTACAGCGGCATCGGCTACCTGCTCGCGGACATCATCGGTTCCCTGCTGCACGGCTACGCGCCGAACCCGTATATCAGCGCGTGCAAGCTGCTCACGGGGGTGTTCATGGGCGTGGGCTTTTATCAAAAGAAGGTGACTCTGCTCCGCTCCTTTGTCGTCTTTTCCCTCAACGCCGTCATTGTCGGCGTGGGGCTCATGCCGCCGATCTTCATCTTCGTCTATGCGTACACCCCCGAGGTGGCTTACGTCACGCGGGCGATCAACGCGGCGGTGACGATACCGATACGGGTATTTACCTTCTATTTTCTTTGGAAAGCGTGCGGAGGAATGCTGACGGATATGAAAAAAAGACAAGAATCCTTTACAAATCGTGAAAAAAACGGGCAGGCGGAGACGTTCCGCTCCTATGCCAACAGCTTTCAGGCGGTGACGGTACCGGGGCTTTCCCGCATCCACGCTCTGCTCGACGCGCTCGGAAATCCCGAAAAGGGTCTCCGCTTCATTCACATTGCGGGGACGAACGGGAAGGGGTCGGTGGCGGCGGACGTCGCATCGATCTTGGATGCCGCAGGGTACCGCACCGGCAAGTACACCTCGCCGAACCTTCTGCGCGTGAACGAGCGGATCGCGGTGAACGGTCGGGAGATCTCCGACGAAGCGCTCGAAGCGCTACTCGAGAGGATCCGCCCGCTCGCCGACAGGGTACGGGCGGAGAGCGGGATCCCGCCGACGCAGTTTGAGATCTGGACCGCCGCGGCATTCGTTTATTTTGCCGAGGAGAAATGCGACTACGTGGTGCTCGAGGTGGGGCTCGGCGGCGAGTTCGACGCGACGAACGTGATCCCCCGAAACGAGATCGCCGTGATCTGCCGTCTCGGCATGGATCATATGCAATACCTCGGCAACACGCTCGCCGATATTGCGCGCGCGAAGTGCGGCATTCTGAAAAACGACTCGACAACGCATCTTCTCGTCACGCCCGCGCAGGAGCCCGAGGCGATGGAGGTCATCCGTGCGGCGTGTGAGGAAAAGGGTGTGACCCTATGCGTGGCGGAGCCGACCTCCGAAGGCGCGGAGGGGTACTTCGAGCGCTTTTCGATCGGGAAATACAAGCATCTGCTGACGGGGATCCCCGGGTATCATCAGATCGAGAATGCGGCGATCGCCGTGACGGCGTGCGACGCGCTCGGCATCTCGGAGGAGGCGATCCGAAGCGGTCTTTCGGAGGCGAGGAATCCTGCCCGCTTTGAGATCCTGCGGGAGGACCCGACGGTGATCTACGACGGGGGACACAACGAAAACGGGATCCGCGCGCTCGTCGCTTCCCTCTCCCGCTATTTTCCGAACGAGGAAAAGTCGGTGATCTTCGCCTGCATGGCGGACAAGGAGACCGACACCTCCCTCTCCCTTCTCTCCGAGGGGACGGCACACTTTTTCTTCACCGAGGTGAAGGACAATCCGCGCGCGCTTTCGGCAGAGGGGCTCGCCGAACGGGCGGCGGCGCTCGGGATCCGCGGCACCGTGTGCAAGACGGTGGGCGAAGCCTACGAGGCGGCGGTCGGCGAGGGACGCCTGACCGTGATCTGCGGGTCGCTCTATCTCTACCGCGATCTGATGCTCTACTTAGACGAAAAAGGGTCGCTGTGATCCTCGGCGCGAAGGTGCTTCCGCTCTTCGCGAAAGCCGTCCGTGAGGTGTCCCACCGTTCGACATAAGACCAAGCCGACGGTGGGAGACCGTGCCTTCGGGGGACGGATTTTTTGAAAAAATCGCTTGACTTTTCCTCAAAATCGTGCTATAATACCCTTCGATCGAGCAGCAAACATGCGTAAGTCCGGATACGGGACTTGTGCATGTTTTTTTATGCTTTCTCATCGGAAAGGAATTATTTTTATGTCGGACAACAAACACGTATCGATGGATGCGCCTCTCGGAAAGCTGATGGCGAAATTCTCGATCCCCTGCATCATTTCTCTTTTGGTCGGCGCGCTTTACAACATCGTCGACCAGATCTTCATCGCCAACGCAAAGGACCTCGGCTCCTTCGGCAATGCGGCGAACACGGCGGTCTTTCCGCTGACGGTGATCGCGCTCGGGCTCGCCGTGATGATCGGCGACGGTACCTGCGCCTTCGTCAGCATCTGCCGCGGAAGCAAAAACACCGAGGACGCCCATCGGAGCGTCGGGATCTCCGTCCTTCTCTCGGTATCGGTCGGCATCCTGCTCGCGGTGCTGTATCTTCTGCTTGCCGACCCGCTGCTCTCCCTCTTCGGCGGGCGGGTCAACGAGGAGACCTTCCGTCTTGCGAAGGAATACTTCTTTTGGATCTCGCTCGGCATTCCGTTTTATGTCTTCGGGCAGGCGATGAACCCCGTCATTCGGGCGGACGGGAGCCCCGCCTTTGCCATGATCTCCACTTTGGCGGGCGCGGTGACGAATATCGTACTCGACCCGATCTTCATCTATCCGATGCACATGGGCATGACGGGCGCCGCCATCGCCACGGTCATCGGTCAGGCACTGACGGCGGCGCTCGCGGCGTTCTACCTTCTTCGTATGAAGACGATGCGGCTCGAAAAACGGAGCTTCCGTCCTTCGCTCTCCCTCACGAGGCGTACCCTGTCGCTCGGGGTACCGAGCTTTCTCGCGCAGGCATCCCTCGTGCTTTCGCTCGCTGCCATTCAGAGCATGTGCACGAAATACGGCGCCGCGGACCCCATCTTCGGACAGGCGGAATATGCGCAGATCCCCCTCGCCGTTATCGGCATTGTGACGAAGTTCTTTCAGATCGCCGCCTCGGTCGCCATCGGTGCCGCCGCGGGATGTATTCCCGTCGCGGGATATGCCGTCGGGGCGGGACGGCGGGACAGGGTCAAGGCGCTGTTTACGCGCCTCTTACTTTTAGAGGCGGCGGTCGGTGTCGCGGCACTTCTGATCGTCGAGCTGTTCCCGACGGCGCTCATCGGTATCTTCGGTGCGGCGGAGGAGAGCGTATACTATACCGAATTCGCCGTCAAGGCGTTCCGCATCTATCTCTGTATGCTTCCGCTCGCGACGGTCAACAAGGGGACCTTCATTTACATGCAGGCGCTCGGTCGGGCGAAGGGGTCGGTGCTCCTCTCCTTTACGCGCGAGGTGCTCTTCGGGGTGACGCTGCCCCTTCTTTTGCCCGTGTTTTTCGGGCTTGACGGAATTCTGTATTCTTATCCTGCCGCGGACCTTCTGACGTTTCTTCTGACGGCGTTCGTCATCGTTTTCACCTATCGCTCTCTTTCCGAAGGCGGAAAATCGGTGAAAATGTAGTCTTTTGTTTTCAAAGCGGTGGTTTTTCGGGAAAGCAGATCTTTTTGCTGCGTTTTTTCGGAAGCGTGAAAAAAGCGAGTCTGCGCTCCCTCTTTGATGTGCGCTTGGTGCGTTGGGGAGTGAGTCTGCGTTCCCGTTTTGATGCGTGTTCGGCGCGCAAGGGAAAATGCGACCGCTCTCCCGTCTCTATGTGCTTTTGGTGCATGAGGCGGGAGAGCGGGATTTTTCTTTTCTCATATACTGACGATGGAGGGATTTTCTCTCCGAGAAAAGAAAAAACAAGGAGTGTTTTATGGCAACCTTCACGAATCAGGCTCAGCTCTCCTACGGCGGAAACGTCGTCAACTCCAACATCACGACGGGCGAGATCGTCAGCACGCTCTCCATGACGAAGACCGCGCTCACGCGCACGTATCGTCCGGGCGAGAGGATCACCTACGTCCTCTCCGTCGTCAACAGCGGGACCGCCGCCGTCGACGGTGCGACGCTGACCGACGATCTCGGCGCTTACACCTTCGGTGCAGGAACGCTCGTTCCCCTCACCTATGTGGCGGGAGCTGCCCGCGCGTTCCTCAACGGAGTTCCCACCGCCGACCCGACGGTCACTGCGGGTCCTCCGCTCGTATTCAGCGGTCTCTCGATCCCTGCGGGCGGCAATCTGCTTCTCATCTATGAGGCGGAGGCGAACGAGTACGCGCCGCTCGGCACGGATGCCACCACCGTCAATACGGCGACCCTCACCGCGACGGGCATCACGACCCCCGTCACGGCGACCGAGACCGTCACGCCGAACACGGCGGCGAACCTCGCGATCCGCAAGGACGTCTTCCCCGTCCCCGTGAGCGAGAACGGAACGCTGACCTACACCTTCAACCTGCTCAATTACGGCACGGTCGCCACCGACGCGGCGGACAACGTGACGCTGACCGACACCTTCAATCCCGCGCTCGCGAATCTTTCCGTGACGCTTGACGGGACGGCGCTCACCGCGACGACCGACTACACCTACAACGAGGGCACGGGGCTCTTTGCCACCGTCCCCGGAAGAATCACGATTCCTGCCGCGACCTACGTGCAGAACCCGACGACGGGCGCCTACGCGCTCACGCCCGGGACCGCGACGCTCGTCGTCAGCGGAACCATCTGACCTTTTCCTCTTTTCCCCGCTAAAAAACGCCGCCCGTCGGTTTCCCGACGGGCGGCGTTTTTTTAAGATTTCAACGATAGCAATACTTTTTCATCACGGGCTCGTACGATGCTTCCGCACAGTCTTCGAGCCAATGTCTTTCATAGAGATACTACGAAAAATCATAAAAAGATCAAAATTCATATCTGCGCGCGGAAATTCCGTGCGCCCGCGCTTGACTTTCGGCGGCGGGTGTGCTACAATGGGGAAAAAGCACGGCGGAGGTGCGAAAGATGAAATACGCGTTTTGCGGCGGAAAAATTCTGAGCGGCAAGCAGGACATGGTGCCTGCGGAGGGGTACACGGTACTGGTGGACGGCGAGATGATCGCGGACATCGTTCCGGAAACGGAGGCGGTACCCGAGGGCTACCGTCGGATCGACCTCGGCGGGAAGTATCTCATGCCGGGACTGATCAACATGCACGTACACTTAGCGGGCAACGGCAAGCCGCAGAAGAAACAGAGAGACAGCGAAAAACTGGTGAAGACCATCATGGGTTCCGCACTGACGCGGGCGGTCGCCTATCGGATGGTGGGAGATTTTGCAAAAACGGAGCTGTACAGCGGCGTGACGACGATCCGCACGGTGGGCGGGCTCGGCGACTTTGACACCCGCCTGCGGGACGAGATCGCCGCCGGGCGCAAGACGGGTCCGCGGATCCTTGCCGCGGGACGGGGCATTTCCGTGCCGGGCGGGCACATGGCAGGCTCGGTCGCCGTGGCGGCGCACAACGTGGACGAAGCGCTCGCCCACCTTGCGGAGTGCGAAAAGGAAAAAACGGATCTTATCAAGCTGATGATCACGGGCGGCGTTCTCGACGCGAAGGAAAAGGGCGTGCCCGGAGAGCTCAAGATGTCGCCCGAGATGGTGAAGGCGGTATGCGACAAGGCGCACGAGGCGGGATACACGGTAGCGGCGCACGTAGAGTCGCCCGTCGGGGTGAAGGTGGCGCTGGAAAACGGTGTAGATTCGATCGAACACGGTGCCGCGCCCGACGCGGACATTCTCGCCCTGTTCAAGGAACGCGGTGCTTATCTTTGCACGACGATCTCCCCTGCCCTGCCCTACGCGCTGTTTGACCGCGCGGTGTCCTGTGCCTCGGAAGTGGAGCAATACAACGGGAACGTCGTATTCGAGGGCATCATCGCCTGCGCCAAGGCCGCCATCGAAAACGGGATCCCCGTCGTACTGGGCAACGACGTCGGCTGTCCGTGGATCACGCAATACGACTTCTGGCGGGAGCTGTATTACTTCCACAAGTACGTCGGCGTATCGAACGCGTTCGCGCTCTACACGGCGACGGCGCGCAGTGCGGAGATGGCGGGCATCGGCGACGTGACGGGCACCATTGAGAAGGGCAAATGCGCCGACATGATCGTGACGGACGAAAACCCGCTCGACGACCTGCGTGCACTGCGACACGTGAGCATCGTGGTGGCAAGAGGCCGCTTGTACGAACACCCGAAGGTGAAGGTCAAAAAACGGGTAGCGGAAGAGTTAGACAAATTCCTTTGATTTGAAAAAGGGCTGTCCGCAAGCAGGCATTTCAAAGACCTGTTTGCGGACAGCCTCTTTTCTTGCGGGTCGCCCTTCCCGCGACACCCGAAACGTTTCCACTTGAAATTTTCCGAAAAATATGTTATACTATATCAAACAAAAGTTCAAGCAAGGAGGTGGCAATATGATTCACCCGCAGCTGCTGACCTTTCTTTCGGTGGCGGAGAACGGGAGCTTTTCCAAAACGGCGGAGGCGATGTTCCTCTCCCCCACGGCGGTGATGAAGCAGATCGACGCTTTGGAGGGGCGGCTCGGTGTGACGCTGTTTTCCCGCACCAACCATGGTCTTGCGCTCACCGAGGCGGGCAAGAGCGTCCTGGACGATGCGAAATACCTTGCGGATTATACAAAGCGCGCGGCGGAAAAGGCGCGGGAGATCGACCGTCGGGAAAATCAGCGCTCCATCCGCATCGGCACCTCGGTCATGACGCCGGCAAAATTCATTCTGGACATCTGGGCAGACATTCAATATCTTGCGACGAATCTGAAGATAGAACTGATTCCGTTCGAGAATACGCCCGAAAACGCGCGTGAAATTTTGCGCAATCTCGGTAAGCAGATCGATGTGGTTGCCGGAATTTATGACGACCGCCTGATGACCGAGCGGAATTTTCAGGTGATCCATCTGGAGGATAAAGCAATTGCATTTGCCGTGCCGCTGACAAGCCCGCTTGCCGCAAAAAAGGCAATTGCTCCGGGGGATCTGAAAGAAACCGGTGTGATGTTTATTCATCGCGGATGGAACTGCTATATTGACAGACTGCGTGATGCCTGCGAAGACGCCTGTGTGAAGGTGACGGATTTTCCGTTTTTCAATCTTTCCGCGTTCAATACGGCGGTCAAGGAAAATCTGCCGATCATTGCGGTAGACGGTTGGGAGAGTGTCCATCCGCTCCTGCGCATCGTTCCGTCGGAAATTCCCGTCACCGTGCCCTACGGTCTTATGTACTCGCCCGAGCCGTCGGGACAGATCAAAAAATTCATCCGGACGGTGGACGAGATTGTCAACCGTTAAATAAATCAGCAAAGCACCTGCCTGCTGGCGGGTGCTTTTTGCTTTAACTATAAGTTAATGCGGTAAACTTTTCGGAGATTCCGTTTTCCCATTCTGTGTGATACAATAAAGGCACAAAAGAAAAACGGAGGTGTTCCACGATGGAATATGTAACTTTATCAAACGGAGTAAAAATGCCGCAGCTCGGCTACGGGGTTTATCAGGTATCCAAGGACGAATGCGAGCGGTGCGTGCCGGATGCACTCTCGGTCGGCTACCGCCACATTGACACGGCGCAGAGTTATTTCAATGAGGAAGAGGTCGGCGAGGCAATTGCCAAATCCGGCGTTCCGAGAAGTGAGATCTTCCTGACCACCAAGGTCTGGGTGGAGCATTACGGGTACGACGAGACGAGAAAGTCGGTGTTGGAATCCATGCGCAAGCTGAAAACCAACTATATCGATCTGGTGCTTCTGCATCAGCCCTTCGCGGATGTTTACGGCGCATGGAGAGCGCTGGAGGATCTATATGCCGAGGGCGTCATCAAGGCGATCGGCGTTTCCAACTTCTATCCCGACAGATTGGTTGACATCTGCTCCTTTGCCCGCATCAAGCCGATGGTCAATCAGGTGGAGACCCACCCGCACAACCAGCAGATCGAAGCGCACGAATGGATGGTCAAGTACGGCGTACAGCACGAGGCGTGGGCACCGTTCGGCGAAGGCAGAGGCGGTATGTTCGAGGAGCCGGTGCTTGTGGAGATCGGCAAAAAGTACGGCAAGACCTCGGCGCAGGTCATTCTCCGCTGGGAGCTTCAGCGCGGGATCGTAGTTATCCCGAAATCGGTTCACAAGGAGCGGATGGAGCAGAATCTTGACGTGTTCGACTTCACGCTCTCGGACGACGATATGAAGGCGATCGCGGCGCTGGACAAGAAGCAAAGCTCCTTCTTTTCGCACACCGACCCCAAAATGGTGGAATGGTTTGCGCAGATGGTGGAGGAGCGCAAGCATAATAACGACCATCGTAAGGAAAAGAAAAACCGGTAATTACATTGCAAACCATGAAACCATTTTGGATAAGGGGTCACCGAAAAGCGAGCCGTGCCCGCTTTTTGGGGAAAGGAGCGGCAACAAAGCACCGGAAGCCCAAGGACAATCCGAGGGCGAAAAGGCGCGGCGTTTGACGCGACGCGGTGGAATGGTTTGCGCAAATGGTAGAAGAACGCAAGCATAATAACGACCATCGTAAGGAAAAGAAAAACCGGTAAGGAGGAACCCAAAATGAAAAAGCTGATTGCACTTTTACTCGGAATCATCATGATATTCTCACTCGCGGCGTGCGCGGGAACAACCCCCGACACACCGTCGGGAACAACGCCGAACAGCGGCTCACAGACAAATGGCACAAACGACACGAAAAAGCCCGACGGTACCACATCGGGTGGAAACGGCACGACCGGCACAAGCGGTACAACGGATTCCACCGATACGCCGGACACGCCGACGGCGGGCGGCAAAACGCTTGTCGTATATTTCTCCGGCAGCGGCAATACCAAACGGGTTGCGGAAGACATCGCCGCGGCTACGGGCGGAACGCTGTTTGAGCTTGTTCCGGTAACGCCCTACACAAACGCCGACCTCAGCTGGACGACTGCGGGCAGCCGCGTCAACCGCGAACACGATGACGAGGCGCTGCGCGATATTCCGCTGGTCACAACAACGCCCGAAAATTTTGACGAATACGATACGGTCTTTATCGGCTACCCCATCTGGTGGGGCATCGCGGCATGGCCGGTCAACAACTTCGTGAAAAACAACGATTTCACAGGCAAGACAGTCATTCCGTTTGCCACCTCCGCAAGCTCCGGCATGGGTCAGAGCGGAACGCTCCTTGCCGGAATGGCAGGCACGGGCAATTGGCAGGAGGGGCATAGATTCTCTTCCGGTGCAAGCAAGTCCGCCGTTGAGGACTGGGTAAACGGCTTGAAGTGAGACGCATAGCAAAAATTACAGCACAACAAAGGAGAAATCCATCATGAAAAAAGATCTCGGAGTCAAACCCTATTTATTTCCCATGCCGGTGCTGATCATCGGCACCTACTGTGAGGACGGAACGCCCGATGCCATGAATGCCGCTTACGGCACGCTTTGCGGCTCCCGCCGCGTTGCGCTCTATCTCAGCGCGGGACACAAGACCGTTGCCAACATCCGAAATCGCGGCGCATTTACCGTAGCGATCGCGGATATAAAGCATCTCGTCCCGTGCGACTATGTCGGTCTGGTCTCGGCAAACACGGACAAAGAGAAAATGGCAAAAAGCGGTCTGACACTGACGAAAAGCACGCGCGTTGACGCGCCTGTCATCGAAGATCTGCCGTTGACGCTGGAATGTAAGCTCGATTATATTGACGAAAAGTCCGGCTGTATTTACGGGGAGATCGTCAACATTCTTGCCGAGGAATCGGTGCTGACCGACGGCGTGGTTGACCTTGCAAAGCTCGACCCGCTGTCCTACGACCCCGCAAGCCGCTGTTATTTCTCGATGGGAGAGAAGGTCGGCACGGCGTTTTCCGACGGCGCGGCGCTGAAAAAGTAAAAACGGAGGTACCGTATGAAATCGTGGAAACGCATCGCAAAGCCGATAACGGATGCCCTCAACGTTCGTCCTCTTTCTGTTCGCGGGGGAGAGGCAAAGCTACCGGGGGCGTCGCATGAATAACTCGGCATCGCGAGGAGATTTTGTCATGAAAAACGTATTGATTCTTTCGGGCAGTCCGCGAAAAGGCGGAAATTCGGATATTCTTTGTGATGAATTTGCGCGCGGAGCGGCGGAACGCGGCAACCATGTGGAAAAGATCCGTGTGTCGGACAAGAAAATCGGCTATTGTCGTGCCTGCTACTATTGCCGCGACAACGGCGGTGCGTGCGTACTCAAGGATGACATGGCAGAGGTGCTTCAGAAGATGATCGATGCCGATGTCATCGTGCTGGCAAGCCCGGTTTACTTCTATTCCATCGATGCGCAGCTCAAAGCCGTCATCGACCGCACGCTTGCCCGCTGGACAGAGGTAAAGAACAAGGAGTTTTACTACATCATCACCTGTGCGGACGGAG
>CAVEOF010000009.1:0-47850 GCA_963617165.1 Coriobacteriaceae bacterium
TATTTGAGGTACTCGACCCGTAATAATATTGTTTTGTTGCAACACCACCTGTATAAGAGGATTCTCCGAAGATATAACCGAACGGATATTGATACATATCGGACGCACTCTTTCGGGAAATGCCGACAAACGGCAAGGTAATGCTCTCAAGACTGCTACAACCCGAGAACGCAGAATAGCCGATACTCGTCACGCTATTCGGAATCGTAATGCTCGTAAGTCCTGTGCAACCTAAGAACGCAGCATATCCGATGCTGGTGACGCTTCCGTCTGAAGGGATGACACTGGCTTTGTGCCCCCATATCAAAGTTTTTGTTTTGTTTTCGATCAGGCAGTCCCCAGCGATATGATAGTTTGAATTTTCGTTTTCGACAGCGATGCTCGTCAAACCTGTGCAGCCGGAGAAAGCAGACTCGCCAATGCTCGTCACGCTATTCGGAATCATGATGGTTGTAAGTCCTGTGCAACCGTAGAAGCCCCCCACACCGATACTCGTGACATTCTCCGGAATCGAAATGTCGGGTAGTGTCGAGCACCCTTGGAAGGCTTTTTCGCCGATTGTAGTCAGGCTCTTCGGAAGCTCGACATGCGTCATGGAATTGCATCCCGAGAATGCACCGACGCCGATATTTTGAATGCCGTCGCAAAGGATCAGAGTGCGGATAAAGGTATTGTTTGCAAAGGCATCTTTTCCGATCGTCGTAACCGGAAATCCGTTGATGTAGGCAGGAATGACAAGCGTAGTGGTAGCGCTGCTTGTCACGGAAAGAGAAACAATGGTAGCCTTTCCCTCACTGACGGTATAACGGAAACCGTTCGAGTAGACGGTGATCCACTTTGCGTAAATTGCGCCGTCTGCACGGAATTCCGTGGTGTCGAGCAGGGGTGTTTGAAAATTCGGATCGGTAAACCACGCGTAAAAATACTTCTCGGAATTCGGATTTGTGGTGATGTCCTCGGGTTTTTCGGGCGGTGTGATCCGAAAACCGTAGGCGAGTCCCGTATGTAAGGTGTCCGTGAGCGTGCCGTCAATATAGACGTTGACGGAGATGCTCTCGTCCTTTGCTCCGCATTTGCAGATTCCGCTTTCGCCGAAATCGTGTAGCTCCTTGTCGCTCACGGCATCCGTATGTCCGCAGGTCGACGCGTGCCAGTGATAGGCGCCGTCATAAGACCATGTGCTCGCGTACTTGTGTGTATGCGGAAGTTTTTCGATCTCGGCATTTTCTATCTTATTACAGACAGTACACATCCGATGCTTTGCGCCGACGGCATCCTCCGTTGCTTCGCGGTCAATGATCCAGTCACCGTAAGTATGCGCGGCTTTTTCGATAGGATCGTGTCCGCATGTGGAATCGTGCCAGTGATAGGAATCGTCGTAAGACCAAGCTTCGGCGTAAGTATGCGTATGCGACAGCTCGGGAATCCCGGCATTTTCTACCTTATGACAGACGGTACACACTCGATGCTTTGCGCCGACGGCATCTTCCGTCGCTTCGCGGTCAATGATCCATTCGCCGTAAGTATGCGCGGCTTTTCCCGACACTTCGCTTGCATGACCGCAGGTCGACGCATGAAAGTGATAGGTATCGTCGTAAGACCACGCCTCGGCATAGGTGTGCGTATGCGCAAGCTTCGGAATCGCCTCGGTGATCTTATCGCCGCACTTCGTGCATTCGCGGTGGCGTTCGCCGACCTCGCTTTCGGTAGCCTCACGGTCGACGACCCACTCGCCATAGGTGTGCTCGCATTCCCCGCATGAAGCAAGGGCGAAGAGAAGCATCACTCCGAGCATGAGGGTAAGGAGAAGAGCAACAATTCTTTTCATGATGTTTTCCTTTCCGCAAAATCCGATAAGCAAAAACCGTGTCAGGAAAAGTATACTTTTCCTGACACATAAAAATGGCAAGTTATTTCAAGGCAGAATTCAGAAAAGCATCAAAAAAGAACCTGTCAGTATAGGTATACTATTCCTGACAAGTTCTACCTTTATATTATATATCACTTTCTCGTTTTTGTCAAGCCGTATTCCCGCACTTTTCGGCATTCGGATCTTACAAGGGGACGAATCCGTAAGATTTTTTGCCGTTTTACATTTTCTTTACATTCCGCAAAGGTTTGCAGGGTAGTCGGAAGCTTCGATTTGCGGTATGATAGAGCCGTACCAAGGAAAAAGAATACAAACACAAAAAGGAGAAACGAAAATGAAAACCAAAAAACTTTTGACCCTCGTCCTTGCCGCCGCGTTGGCGGTCACCTCGCTCTTCTCGCTCGCCTCTTGCGGCGGCGCGGAGAAGAATATCACCGTTGTCGTCCGCGAACAGGGAAGCGGAACGCGTGAGGCGTTCGATACCAATGTGACCGACGGCACGCACTACCTGGAAGAAAAAGTAGACGGCAAGAAGGTCTACAACAGCACAAAGACCGCGGTCGAGCAGACCAAGACGGGCACCGTCCTCTCGAAGGTCGCCTCGGATGAATATGCGATCGGCTACATCTCTCTCGGCTCTGTCAACGATACCGTCAAGGTCTTGAAGGTCGGCGGCGTCCTTCCGAGCGAAGAGACCGTTCTCGACGGCTCGTATAAGATCCAGCGTCCCTTCGTGGTCATGACGAAGCACGGCATCACCATGACCGAGCGTGCCGCAGACTTCATGAACTACCTGAAGAGCGAAGCGTCGAAGGACCACGCGGCGAGCGCGGGCTGCATCTACCTTGCCGATCCCGCAAAGCGTGCGAACGCAGGCGCCGATCCGATCGCGGTGACCACCTTCACGAAGCAGGCGACTCTCCCCGCAGGGGAAAAGATCGTCGTCCGCGGCTCCACCTCGATGGAAAAATTCATCACTGCGGCGGCAAAGGGTTATGCCGACCTCTACGGCGTCAATGCGTCGGATATCTTCGACATCCAGCTTGAAGGCTCTTCGGTCGGACGGAAAGCGGTAGAGGATGATACGGTCGGTAACGTGATCGGTCTTTCCTCCGCGGCAGTAAAGCAGGACAACATCGACAGCTTCAACGTCTGCCTCGATGCGGTTGCCGTGATTGTCAACGTCAAGAACGATAAGGTCGCCGACCTCACTCTGAAGCAGCTCTACGACATCTTCTCTGGCACGATCACCAAGTTTGACGAAGTGAAATAAGGAACACGGAATATGACTGCAACGAAAGCAAAAGAAAAGATCGGAAAAGCAGTCTTCGCGGCGGCGGCAATCGTTTGTACGGTTGCCACCATCGCGATTTTCGCGTTTCTGATCTACAAAAGCATCCCCGCGTTCGGGAAGCTCGGCGTCCTCAAATTCATGTTCGGCGACAAGTGGTCGCCCGACAGACTCGATACCTACGACTCCCCCCTCTCGGGCACCTACGGCATCTTTACGATGATCGTCGGAACCCTGACCGCGACCGTCGGCGCTCTCCTTGTCGGCGGCATCCTCGGGTATTTCACGGCGGTTTTCCTCGCGTTTTACTGTCCCGAAAAGCCGAAGCGCATCCTCGGCACCGTCATCAATCTGTTGGCGGGAATTCCTTCGGTCGTTTACGGCTTCTTCGGTATCGTTTTTCTCCTTCCGATCCTTTCGAAATTCGCACCGAACGACGGTAGCGGACTCTTCGCGACCTCGCTGATCCTCGGCATCATGATCCTGCCGACGGTCGTCTCCCTCTCCCGCACCGCGCTCGAAGCCGTGCCGCGATACTACTATGAAGGTTCGGTCGCCATGGGCGCAACGCACAGCGAGACGGTCTTTCGTATCATGTCCCCCGCGGCAAAGTCGGGAATTACCGCCTCTCTCGTCCTCGGCATCGGACGCGCCCTCGGTGAGACGATGGCGGTCGTCATGGTGGCGGGCAACGCCGCGACCTATCCGAAGGGGCTCTTCTCATCCTTCCGCGTCCTGACGGCGAATATCGTAATGGAAATGGGCTATGCGGGCGAGGTCCAGGAGGGCGCGCTCGTCGCGACGGGCGTCGTGCTCTTGCTGTTCGTCCTTCTCGTCAATCTCCTCTTTGCCGCCCTCGGCGGAAAAGGCGTGAAGAAGCTGACCAAGGCAACCGCAGAAAAGCGGCGTCCGCACCGAGCGCCGACCGTTCTCCGCGATCTGAAAGAGCGTTTTTCCGCCTTCCTTCATAAGATCCGCGCACCGCGCATCGGGCAGGGACTCGCCGTCTTCTCGGGCGCATTCGCGGGGCTGGTGCTCCTTTTGATCGTCGGCTTCATCTTTGCAAACGGTCTGCCGTATCTGATTCAGAATCCTTCGCTTATCTACGGCGCGTATGAGTTCGGCGGGGAAAAGATCACCATCCTTCCCGCCATCGTCACGACGCTGTACACCGTGTTTTTGAGCCTTCTCATCGCGGTACCGATCGGCATCATGACCGCGATCTTCTTGAATGAATATGCAAAGCGCACGCACTTCGCCGTTCGCCTTGTCCGTTCCGCCATCGATATCCTTGCGGGCGTACCGTCGATCGTCTACGGACTGTTCGGCATGATCACCTTCGTCAAGGTCTTCGGCGGCTCGAGCAGTATTCTCGCAGGCTCGCTGACGGTCAGCGTCATGCTTCTTCCGACCGTCGTCCGCTCGACCGAGGAGAGTCTTCGCGCCGTGGAGGACGCACAGCGGGAGGGAAGTCTCGCGCTCGGCGCGGGAAAACTGCGGACCATCTTCCGCGTCGTCCTGCCCTCCGCACTGCCGGGGATTCTCGCCGCCGTCATTCTGAGCATCGGCCGCGTTATCAGCGAGTCGGCGCCCTTCCTCTATACCATGGGTTCGGTGATCTCCGCCGTTCCGCGCGGCTTCGGCGACAGTGGTGCGACGCTCGCCGTCGCACTCTACCAGCTTTCGGGTGAGGGCTGGTATATGAAGGAAGCCTACGCGACCGCCGTCGTCTTGATCTTCCTCGTCCTCATTCTGAACCTGACCGCCGAGCGTGTCGCATCCCGCCTCGGTGGGAAACTGAAAGGAGCTTCCAATGCAAAAAAATAAAAAATTCGAAACTCTGCCCGAATTCGGGCAGAACATTTCCGTCAAAGGCGCAAATCTCTGGTACGGAGAATTCCAGGCGATCAAAAACATCAGCATCGAGATCCCCGAGCGCAAAGTGACCGCCTTCATCGGTCCCTCCGGCTGCGGAAAGTCTACCTTCTTAAAATGCTTTAACCGGATGAACGACCTCGTGGAAGGCTGCCGCGTCACGGGCGACTTCCGCATCGGAGAAACGGACATCTACGGAAAGATCGATGTCAACGAGCTTCGCCGTAATGTCGGCATGGTGTTTCAGAAGCCGAATCCTTTTCCGATGAGCGTCTACGATAATATCGCCTACGGTCCCCGCACCTTCGGCATTCATGCGCGTGCCGCTCTCGACGAGATCGTCGAGGAGTCTCTCCGCGGCGCGGCAATGTGGGAGGAGCTCAAGGACAGACTCGATAAGTCCGCACTCGGTCTCTCGGGCGGTCAACAGCAACGCCTCTGTATCGCCCGCGCCCTCGCCGTCAAACCGAAAATTCTTCTGATGGACGAGCCGACAAGCGCGCTCGACCCCATCTCGACCGACAAGATCGAGGCGCTTTGCACCGACCTCGCGAAGAACACGACCATCGTCATTGTCACGCACAACATGCAGCAGGCGACGCGTATCTCGGACAAGACGGGATTTTTCCTGCTCGGCGAGCTGGTCGAATACGGCGATACCGACGATATCTTCACCGACCCGAAGGATGAGCGCACCGAGCGCTATATCACGGGCAGATTCGGTTGATACATCTTGACAAATATGGTATAATGGAGGAAAGAAGAAATGCCCGGAAGAAAACAGTTTGAAGAAGAGCTCGAAGAGCTTAAGGATGAGCTCGTCGCCATGTGCCGACTCACAACCGATATGATCACAAGCGCGAACGAGGCGCTCGAAAAGCTCGACCGCGACCTCGGACACAGCGTCGGCGAAAGCGATAAGCGCGTCGACGAGTACGAAATGGACATCGAAAAGCGCTGTATGCGGATCCTTATCCGCCGTCAGCCGGTAGCGAAGGATTTTCGCTTCGTCTCGACCGCTCTGAAAATGATCACCGACATCGAACGCTTCGGCGATCAGGCGAGCGACATCGGCGATCTTGTCTATACCATGCCGGGAGATACCTATATCAAAAAGCTCGATCATCTACGTGCCATGGGAGAGCTCGCCGTCCGCATGGCGCGCGAGTCGGTCAATTCCTTTATCCGCAACGACGAGGCGCTCGCCGACGAGGTGATCGCGACGGACGACGAAATGGACACCCTCTTTCTCGAGGTGCAAAAGGAGCTGATCGACATTTTGAGAAAGGACGGAGAGCACAGCGCCGATCAGGCGATCACGCTCATGATGGTGGCGAAATACTTCGAGCGGCTCGGCGACCATGCCGTCAACGTTGCGGAATGGGCAAAATACAACGAAACGGGGGTACACAAAAAGAATTGATGAAAAGACAGTTGATCGATATCGTAGAGGACGACGAGGGGATCCGCGAGGTCTACGAGGGCGCGCTTGAAGAGACCTACGATCTCGCCATGTTCGAGTGCGGCGCGGATTTTTTCAAGTCCTTTGCCGTGAAGACCCCCGATCTCATCATTCTCGATATCATGCTTCCCGATATGGACGGGTATGCGATCCTCTCGAAGATCCGCGAGGTAGACGAGCGGGTGCCCGTCATAATCGTCAGCGCAAAGTCGGATGAGATCAGCTTTGTCAAAGGGCTGAACAAGGGCGCCGACGACTATATGGCAAAGCCGTTTTCGGTTCTCGAGCTGATGGCGCGCGTCAAGGCGGGGCTTCGCCGCGCGAATCTGTACGTTTCGAACACGGGGGATTTTTCCGTCGACAGAAATACATATAAGATCTTCTTCCGCGGGCACGACCTCGGACTAACGCTGAAAGAATATAAGCTCCTCGATTATCTGATCGGAAACGCGGGGGTCACGATCGACAGAGAGACCCTTTTCCGTGAGGTGTGGGGTGAGAATTTCCTCGGAGAGACGCGGACGCTCGATATGCACATTGCCGAGATCCGCGATAGGATCCGAGAGGCGGGAGGTGGAGACGTGATCGTCACCGTGCGCGGTGTCGGTTACCGTTTCGAGGCAAAATGAAAAGAAAAATTTTCCTTCGTATCTTTCTTCTGACGCTTCTTTGCACATCGATCGTTTTTACCGCCGCGTTGTTTGCCGTGGCGGGGAGCGGGCGCAGTGTGGTCGAAGAGCGCTTGCGCGCCGAATGCGGACTTCTGTCCTCGCTCCTTCGGACGGAAGAGGACATCCGCGGACTTTCCGCATATCAGAACCGCGATACCTTCCGCGTCACGGTGATCTCGGAGAGCGGCGAGGTGCTGTACGAAAGCAGCGTCTCGGGCGAGCTTGAAAATCATGCGGACAGGGAAGAGATCCGTGCCGCACTGGAAGGGGCGCCCCGCTATGTCGAGCGCTATTCCGCCACCTTCGGATGCCGCATGACCTATTACGCGGTGGAGAACACGCTCGATAACGGGGAAAAGACCGTCGTTCGCGTCGCGGTCAGAAGCAGTGAGCTCTCGGGCTTCCTCGGCGTTGCCGTGCCGTCTCTTCTTTGCGCACTCGCGCTTGCGCTTCTGATCTCCTTTTTGTTCGCGGAAAGACTTTCGACGAATGTTTCCGATAAGGTCCGCGGCGTCGCGGACAGTCTTCGTTCGCTGAACGAGGGCGAATATCGTCCCCTCGTCACCGACAGCCGCGAACCCGAATTCTATGCGGTCTTCCGTGAGATCAACGAGCTGAACGGGAAGACCCGCGCCCTCATCGACGAGCGGACAAAGGAAGGAGAAAAGCTCTCCTGCGTTCTCGAGAATGTGTCGGAGGGGATCCTCGCCCTGAATGTCGAAGGGCATGTCGTCATTGCCAACCGCGCCGCACTGGCACTCCTCGACGGTGCGGAGGAGGACATCGGAAAGCCACTTCTTTACCTTGTCGAAGACACCGCGCTTTGCGATGCCATTCTGACGGAGAAGCGCACGCATTTCGAGTTCCATCTCGAAAAGCGCGATCTCGCCGTCACGCTCAAACGCATGGAAAATACCCCCCTCGCGAGCGAGATCTCCCGCATCGTTATTTTGACCGACATCACCGCCGCCAAGGCGATTGCAAAGGAAAAGAGCGATTTCTTCGCCAACGCGTCGCACGAGCTAAAAACGCCGATCACGGTCACACAGGGGATCTCCGAGCTGATTCTCGCAAAGGATGAGGTGGACGAGGGAACGAAAAAACAGGTGGAGCGGATCCACAAGGAAGCGCTTCGCATGGCGGGACTCATTTCGGATATGTTGAGGCTTTCCGACCTTGAACGCCAAAAAGGCACGCCCGAACGTACGCCCGTAGACCTTCGCGCCGTCGTGGACGAGGTCGTCGCGGAATTGCGCCCGAGGATAGAGGAACGTGGTCTGACGCTTCGCGTCGGCGGGAAGGGACGCGTGCTCGCATCACACGATAAAATGTACGAGCTCGTGACGAATCTCTGCTCCAATGCCGTGAATTATAATAAAGACGGCGGACAGATCGATATTTCCGTCTCGGACGACGACGGACGCGTCACTCTGACGGTGAAGGACACGGGTATCGGAATTCCCGAGAGCAGTCTCCCGAGGATCTTCGAGCGCTTCTACCGCGTCGATCCCTCCCGCTCGAAAAAGACGGGCGGCACGGGCCTCGGACTCGCCATCGTAAAGCACATCTGCGCGATATACGGCGCCACCGTCTCGGTAGAAAGCCAGCTCGGCGTAGGCACCGCCTTCCGCATCACCTTCTGAGCATAGCGTGACATCAAGCACACCATGTTCCGAGCATAGCATCGGTAGCACTGCCAAGACTCCTTCCGAGTGGCAAAGTGCTACCTGATGTCTATAAATCATCCGCAAGAAAATAAAAAAGCCTTCTCCTGCGGGTAGCGAAGCGTTACGAGGGTACTGAATTTCACTCCGGTGGAGTGAAAGAGCCCGAGTGTGCCCGAGCCGCAGGAGAAGACTTTTTTACGTCTCGACCTTGGAGCCTTCGAGTTTTTACAAATTAAAAACAGATCATAGAGCTATTTTTGCAAAATCACCCTTTCCCGACGCGTAGAATCTGTGCGCCGAGCATCTCTGCGTACACCTCCGTGTGAGAGGTGAAGATCACAAGACGCCGTTCGGCTTCTTTCCGTATCAGCTTTGTCACCGTTTCGACAAGCGCGGGGTCAAGTTCCTTAAACGGTTCATCGAGAAGGAGGATCGGCGCTTCCTTCAAAAAGGCGCGCGCAAGCGATACACGCTGTTTCATTCCACCCGAAAGCGCGGCGGGGTAAAGTGTCGTTTCCTCTTTTGCGAATCCGAGCAGGCAAAGCATTCGCACGGCATCCGCCGTGTTTTTTTTATGCCCCGAGGTCGCGACGGCAATGTTTTCCGCCGCATTCAGAGACGGGAACAGACGGTGCTCCTGAAAGGCGAAGGAGACCTCACCGCCCCCCGTAATGCTACCTCCGTCGATAGGCAAAAGCCCTGCAATCGCGCGGAGGAGCGTCGTCTTTCCGCTTCCGCTCGCTCCGACGAAAAGTGCGCAACCGCGCGAGGGAAAAACATAGGACAAATTCTCGATGATTTTCTTCTCTCCGTAGGAAATTGTCACATCGCTTAATGTAAGTGCCATCGCATCTCCGCCTTTCTGCCTAAATATAAAATCGTCTTTTCGAGAATTAAGCTCAAAGCGATTACGGTCAACGTCCATGCAAAGACGGCGCCACCCTCAAAGTAGTTTTTGGCATCATAAATCTCCCGCCCGATGGAATTCTTCGTGTAGGCGATGACCTCGGCGGCGATCCCCGCTTTCCATGCAAGTCCCGCAGAGGTCACGGCGGCGGGGACGAGAAAGCCGACGGCGGCGGGAAGATAATAGTACCGCAACTTCGCAAAACGAGAGAATCCGAATACCCGCGTCACCTCACCGAGCTTCGGGTCGAGTGCGCTCTCCGCGTCCCAAAGATTCTGATAAACGACGGGCGCACTCATCATGGCGGCGATGAACGGCGGCACGGCATCCGAGCCGATGAAAAACCACAGAACGAGGATAAAGGATGCGACGGGCGTGCTTTTCAATACCGACATCAGCCCGCGTGCCCACGTCCCGAAGAAAGCGAAACGCTTTGCAGGGAAAACCAGCGCGGCGCCGATCAGAACGCCGACAAGCCAACCGAGCAGAACGCGAAGCAGAGAACGGGCAATGGTCAGCCAGAATTTTCCCGTTCCGAAAAGAGAAAAAAGCGCCGTCGCCGTATCGGTGACGGTGGGGAAGAAGAAGCGCACGTCGGCAATGCGCGCCGCGCCCTCCCAGACGGCAAGCGTCAGAAGGAGGGCGAGGAGCGGATATAGAACCTTTTTCACGGTGTCAGCGCGCATAATAGAAGCCGTCACTCGGCAGAGCACCGCCGATCGAGTCGGGCGCGGATTCGAGAAGAACCCCGTAGAAGGAAACGAGCGTCTCTTTCATTTCTTTTCCTTCTTGGAAGACGATCGAGCCCTTGAGGTTGGCAAGTGCCGCCTTCGCGATCGGAAGCTTCGGAAGAACGCCGGCGTTCACGATGGTCTCTGCGCTTTCGTCGAGATGAGAATCATCCGCGATATAGTCGACCGAAGCCTTGTAATCGTCGAGAAAACGGTTGACCGCCCCCTTATGCTCGTTGATGAACTCGTTGCGCGCAACGATGCAGCCCATGGCGAGAGAGCCGTCCGATACCTTGTCCCATTCGGTCGAAAGGTTCAGCTTCACCTCGTAATCCTTTGCCTGCATCAGGGCGGCAGTCACCTTCGGCTCGGGCAGGACGGCAAATTCGACCTCACCCTTGACGATCGACGCGACAAGCGCGTCATGGTCGAGCGCCACGTCCACGGTGGCGTTGACGTGATTCTTTTCCAGAAGAAAGTCGACGATCGGCTCCGTTGTCGAGCCCTTGACGCTCGTCGTCAGCGTTTTGCCTTCCAGATCGGCAAAGGATTCGACCTTCGTGTCCTTCTTCGCCAGAAGATAGAGAGAGCCGAGACAGTTGACGGCAAGAGCCGAGATGTCCGCTTTGGAAGAGAGCGTTGCCGCCGTGTTGGTCGGCAGGCAGAGCATGTCGAGCTTTTTCGCCGTGAGATCCGCGATCGCCGTCTGCGGATTGCTGTAAACCTTGAATTCGTAGAGGGTGGAATCCTCGGGCGTGTCCGCTATCAGCTTTGCCATTCCCATGCCGGTGGGACCAGCAAGGGTGCCGACGACGATCTTCGCACCGTCGTCCTGCGGCTTGCAGGAGACAAAAACGGTGAGCGCGAGCGCTAAGAGGAGAAGAAACGAGAGAAATTTTTTCATGATGTTTTCCTTTCGAGACCCTTCGGGTTCAGAACTGTGATTTGTTTTTCGCCGTAAAGAATGAGTCCTTCCGCGGCGAGCGTATCGAGAGCACGGTAAACCGATGCTCTGCCGAGACGCAATTTTTCGGATGCCTGCTTACAATTGAGCGGAAAGGTGCAGACGCCCGCCTTTTTGTACGCGACAAAAAGGTAGGACGCGACCTTTTCCTCCGCGGAACCGCCCGACAGTGCCGCCACCTTCTCGTTGAGGAACACGGCGCGCCCCGCGAGAAAGGTGATGAAATTCAGGGCGATCTCCCGATCTTCGCGGATCAGGAACATCACATCGGTCCGTTTGAGAAAGAGGATCGCACTCTTTTTGCGTGCACGGATAACGGTCGGATAGTCGCCGCGCTCGGAAAAGAGGGAAAGGACGCCGAACGAATCGTAGGGACGAAGCAGATTCATCGGAAAATCGCTCCCGTCCGACATGACGCGCACGACCTCGCATTCTCCGCTCACGACAAAGCCGATCTTGCGGATGTCCGTGCGGGGGTCAAATACCGTCTCACCGCGCGTATACACGCGGAGATCGGGCTTGATGTGCGGCAGATACTCCGCGATCCGTACCGGCGAGAGCTCTTTGAACGGGAAGATGTGCGGACAGAATTCCGGGAAATTGAAAGGCATACAACCTCCAAAAAGTGTCTCATTTGATACATATTATAAAGGAAGAGACGAAAAATGTCAAGAGGGAAGAAAGAAAAAATATTTTTTTGTGAAAGTCGAAAAAAGGATTGCATTTTATCAACAACTATGTTATACTAATATTACATAACCGCACGCGCATCTCGCGCGCTCGCGCATCGATGAAAATTGCGACACCGTTTTTTCGGTGTCGGGAGATATATATGAATACGTTACTTCGCTTTTCCCCCGAACGTGTCGGCGGGATCTTTACCGATTTTATCGCAAGGGCGGGGCAGGCATTTTCCGACTTTCACTGGAACGATGCCGTGGATATTCTCCTTCTGACCGCTCTTTTGTACCTGTTTTTACATTTTGTCGTCAACCGAAAGTCGAAGACGCTTCTCGTCGGGATCCTGTTGTTCTTCATCACCTACGCGATCGCGTATCTCTTTGAATTCAAGGGCGTGTTGATGATCTTTTCGTCGATCCTTTCGGTCGGCGTCCTGTTCCTGATCATATTGTTCCAGCCCGAGCTACGCGAAGCTCTTGAAAAAGCAGGTGCCGGTGCGCTGAACGGCATCATGTCCTTCGGCGAGCAGAAAAGGAAGAAGCAGCTCTATTCCGGTGCGATTGACAATATCTGTCGTGCGGTGGATGATCTTTCGAAGACCAAGACGGGCGCCCTGATCGTGATCGTCCGCACGACGAAGCTCGACGATATCGAGAAGACGGGTATCCGCATCAACGCGGACGTCAATTCCTTCCTACTCCGCAATCTGTTCTTCAACAAGGCGCCCCTTCACGACGGCGCCGTGATCGTGGACGAGGGGCGGATCGCCGCGGCGGGATGCCTTCTTCCCTTGACGCGTCGCTCCGATGTCGACAGCGATCTCGGCACGCGACACAGAGCCGCCATCGGCATCAGTGAGACGAGCGATGCCGTCACGATCGTCGTGTCCGAAGAAACGGGCATTATATCCGTAGCGTACGACTGTACGCTGATCCGCAACTTTACCCCCGATTCGCTTCGTACCTTCCTCACAAAGAAGGTTCTCCATACGGAAAAATCGGAATAAGTGAGGGGACGAGTATGAAGAAAAAACAAAAGAATAAAGCCGTCTACACGGTATTGTCGATCTTGGGTTGCCTGTCGCTTGCCGTTCTGATATGGCTGTTTGCCAAAGTCTGAAAACATCTGAAAGAGTTACGGAAACGCTTGGGGCTGTCACGCCCGGTGCGGAAGACTCGCGCTTCTGCCGCCGTGCAGGACGGCTCCCGTTCTTTTTCGAGGGGGTGTACCTGTGGGATTTTTGATCGTCAACCGAATATCGCTTCCCGTCGGGACACCCGAGGGCGAGGCGATCTCGCTTGCGCGCAGACGCCTGTCGGCGCTCGGCGTCAAGGTGCCCGCATCCTCATGCTCGGTCTATCGCCGAAGCGTTGACGCGAGACGGAAGCGGGATATCCGTTTCCTTTATTCCGTGGCGGTGACGGGTGAGCTCCCGGATCTTTCCGAAGAGCGCCTTGCGAAGGCGGACATCGCCGTCGCGTGCGACCCGACCCTTCCGGCTGTGTGCGGGACCGAGCCGCTTGAGCATCCGCCCGTCATTGTGGGCTCGGGACCTGCGGGACTCTTTGCAGCATTGCTTCTTGCCGAGCGGGGATATGCGCCCGTCGTGCTTGAGCGTGGCGGCTCGGTCGATGAGCGCCGCTCGGCGGTGGACGCCTTCCGACGGACGCATAAGTTAGACACGGAGACGAACATTCAATTCGGCGCGGGCGGCGCGGGTACCTTTTCCGACGGTAAGCTCATCACGCGCGTGAATGACCCGCTCTGTCGCTACGTTCTTTCACGCTTCGTCGAATTCGGCGCACCCGAGGAGATCCTGACGCTTGCGAAGCCGCACATCGGCACCGATATTTTGTCCCACGTGGTGGATTCCATGCTCGCACGGATCGTCGCACTCGGCGGCGAGGTGCGCTATCATACGAAATTCCTTTCTTACCGCACGCGGGGAGGACGGCTTCTTTCCGTTTTGACCGACCGCGGCGAGATCCCTGCCGAGACGCTCGTGCTCGCCGTCGGACACAGCGCACGCGACACCTATGAGACGCTCTTTCACACCCCTCTTTCCATAGAGGCAAAGCCCTTTTCCGTCGGGATGCGGATCGAGCATCTCGCCGCGGATATCGATCGCGCGATGTACGGAGATTTTGCGGGGCATCCCGCGCTCGGTCACGCGGAATACAGTCTTTCGTATAATACCAAGGTGCGCGGCGTATACACCTTTTGCATGTGCCCCGGAGGAACCGTCGTTGCGGCGGCGAGCGAGGCGGGCGGCGTTGCCGTCAACGGCATGAGCGAGCACGCACGCGCGGGAAAGAATTCTAACTCCGCCGTCGTGTGCACTATTTTCAAAGAGGATTACGGCGGGACGCCCGCCGCCGCCGTGGAATTTCAACGAAAGATCGAGCGCGCCGCGTATCTTGCGGGCGGCGGGGAATTTTCCGCACCCGTTACGACGGTCGGCGACTTTCTTTCGCGCGCGCGAGGTACGGAACCGTCGAGAGTCCTTCCCACCTACATGGACGGTACGAATATTCGTATGGCATCCCCCGATGACTATCTGCCGCGGACGGTTGCCGATGCGATCCGTGACGGACTCTCGGATTTCGATTCCAAGATCGCGGGATTTGCCGCGAAGGACGCGATCCTCACCGGCGCGGAGACCCGCACGAGCGCGCCCGTCCGCATCCTTCGCGATCCGAAGACGCGTACGGCGATCGGAGAAAGCTATCTTTATCCCGCGGGCGAGGGCGCGGGGTATGCCGGCGGCATCACCAGTGCCGCACTGGACGGGATCCATACCGCCCTTGCGATAGCGGCGCGCTTTGCACCGCCGCAGAAATAAAATATGACATACCGCCTAAGGACGACCTTCGGCGTCGGAGGCGCGGGTGAAAGCAAGACCGCGAAAACAGGATTAAAACAGGAAGGCGGAGGACATCCTCCGACCACGGTCAGATATATGCAAACAGAAGAACTTGCAAAGGAGAAGCAATGGATCTTCCGATTGCCGGATACGAAGGCATCGGAACCCGCGACCACCGCCATTGCCGAGACGCTCGGCATTCCCACGGTCGTCGCGCGCCTTTTGTACTGCCGCGGCTACGATACGCCCGAGGCGGCACGCGTTTTCCTCGCGATGGAGAGCGAACTCTTGTGCGACCCGTTTTCGATGAAGGACGCAAAAGAGGCGGCGGAGCGGATCCTGCGCGCCGTTTCGGTAGGAGAACGCATTACCGTCTTCGGAGATTATGACGTTGACGGCGTGACGGCGGTCTCTACACTCTATCTTTATCTCAGATCTCTCGGCGCCGATGTCGGATATTATATTCCGAACCGTGCGACCGACGGCTACGGAGTCACCTGCGGGGCGCTCGACGGCATTTTCGCCGACGGGACAAAGCTCGTCGTCACGGTCGACACGGGGATCACCGCGATCAACGAGGTGGAATACGCACGCTCGCACGGTGTGGATTTCGTCGTGACCGATCACCACGAATGTCATACCGAGCTTCCGCACTGCCCGACGGTCAATCCGCACCGTCCCGACTGCCCCTATCCTTTCAAGGAGCTTTCGGGCGTCGGCGTGGTATTCAAGCTCATCACGGCGGCGGAGGAGCTCCGCACGGGAGAGTCGCGCATGGCGGTCGCATCCCGTCTTTTCGCCGCGTATGCCGATCTCGTCGCCATCGGTACCATTGCCGACGTCATGCCCGTCACGGGGGAGAACCGCCTCATCGTCGGGTACGGGCTTCACATGATGGAGCATCCGACGCGCGTCGGGCTGATCGCTCTGATGGACGCCGCGGCGGCACCGAGCGACGCAAAGCATCCCGAGAAGCGCAGAAAGAAGCCTAAGATCACCTCTTCCTACATAGGCTATACCCTCGCGCCCCGCATCAATGCCGCGGGGCGGGTGATGAGCGCCTCGCTCGCGGTGGAGCTCTTCCTCTCCGAGGACTATTCCCGCGCATACGAGATCGCGGAAGAGCTTTGCGATGCCAACCACAGACGGCAGGCGGAAGAGAATAAGATCATCAAAGAGGCATATGCGGCGATCGAAGCCGACCCGAAGCTCAAAAACGAGGATCCCGTGATCGTCCTCCATGCCGACAACTGGCATCACGGTGTCATCGGGATCGTCGCGTCGAGGATCACCGAGCGCTATTGCCGCCCCTCCATTCTCGTCTCCTTTGAGGGATGCGGGGATCGTCACTTGGCAGAAGACGTCGGAAAAGGCTCGGGACGCAGTATTCACGGGCTGAATCTCGTGGAGGCGCTCTGCGCGTCCGACAAATATCTTGTCAAATTCGGAGGGCACGAGCTCGCCGCGGGACTCTCGGTCACGCGGGGCAACCTTCCGCTCTTCACCGAATGTATCAATCGCTACGCAAGGGAAAACCTAAAAGCAGAGGATATGGTGCCGACGCTCGAGGGGGATTTCGAGATCCGCCTCTCCGATCTCACCCTGCCGCTTGCCGACTCCCTTCGTATGCTGGAGCCCTACGGCGTCGGCAATCCGATGCCGACCTTCGCCGTGCGTGGCGTCACCGTCAACGCGATCTCCGCCGTCTCGGACGGGAAGCATACGCGACTTCTTCTCGGCGACGGTCATACGGAGCTTGTGGCAATGTACTTCTCGATGTCCCCGACCGCCCTCGGGCTCTCCGTCGGAGATACGGCGGACGTCATGTTTAACCCGGACGTCAACGAATGGCTCGGCAGACGCTCGGTGCAGCTGATCGTCAAGGACATTCATCGCTCGGGGACGAAAAAGGATGCCGCCGCCGATGAACGGGCATATTTCGCCTATATCTGGTCGGGCGGTGCTTTCCGTGCCGAGGACGGCATTTTGCCCACGAGAGAGGATTTTGCCACCGTTTACCGCTTTTTGTTTTCCGCCGTGCGTGGCGGATGCTCCACGATGACGCACCGCGAACTCCTCGCGAAGCTCCCGCATACCGCGGAGGACGACGTCATCGGCTATGTGAAGCTGAAGGTCATCATCAAGGTGCTGACCGAACTCAATATTGTCGGGATCGAAGAACCGTCGGAGGAGGTCTATACCTTCCGCATCCGTTATCAGACGGGAAAAACCGATCTCGAACGCTCAGGTCTTCTGCGCCGACTGCGCGCGCAGCAACGGGGATAACAGGCTATGTACGAAGAAATGAAATCGCTTCTCGATCTTGTCGAAAAGAACGCGAAGTATTACGATATCGAAAAGATCAAGCGCGCATACGAATATGCCGCGGAGCTCCACGAAGGACAATTTCGTCAGAGCGGGGAACCCTATATCAGCCATCCCGTCGCGGTGGCAAAGATCGTTACCGAGCTCGGGCTCGATACCGACTCCGTTTGTGCGGCACTCCTTCACGATACGGTGGAGGACTGCTCGGACAAGACGAACCTCGATACCATCCGCAAAATGTTCGGCGACGATGTGGCAATGCTGGTCGACGGTTTGACGAAGATCATACAGGTTCAGGTCGCGGATAAGGAAGAGGCACATATCGAAAACGTCCGCAAGATGCTTCTCGCCATGAACCGAGATATCCGCGTAATCTTTATCAAGCTCTGCGACCGCCTGCACAATATGCGCACGCTGATCGCCAAAAAAGAGGACAGACAGCGTGCGATCGCCCTCGAGACGATGTATATCTACGCGCCGCTCGCTCATCGTCTCGGTATGCAGCGCATCAAACAGGAGCTTGAAAATCTCAGTCTCTATTATCTCGACCGTGTCGGCTACGAGGAGGTCGAGGCGGAGGTCGAAAAGAAGTTCGGACAGAGCAAGGACTTTCTCGAGGATGCGAAAACGCACATCGGAGAAAAGCTCGAAGAAAATCACATTCATTTTCGACTCGAGAGCCGCATCAAATCGGTATACAGCCTCTATCGGAAGATCTATACCCTCGGCAAGACCTTTGACGAGATCTATGATTTTTATGCCGTGCGTATCATCGTAGAGACCGAGCTTGAATGCTATACCGCTCTCGGTCTCGTTCACGAGATGTTCAAATCGGTGCCCGGCAGATTCAAGGATTATATCTCCACGCCGAAGCCGAACCTCTATCGCTCCCTTCATACCACGGTCATCGGTCGGGGCGGCGTCCCCTTCGAGGTGCAGATCCGTACCGAGCAGATGCACGAGGAGGCCGAATACGGTATCGCCGCGCACTGGAAATACAAATCGGGCGAGAAGGGGGACGGCGAGAGCGACGAAAAGCTCCGTTGGATCGCGCAGCTTCTCGAGTCGGACGAAAACACGCGGGATCCCGAGGAGTTCATGCGCTCCTTCAAGACCGACATTTTCCACGACGAGACCTTTGTCTTCACGCCCAAGGGAGATGTCATCTCTCTTCCGCTCGGCGCTACCGTGATCGATTTTGCTTACGCGATCCATTCCGAGGTCGGTAACAAAATGACGGGCGCCAAGATCAACGGCGTCATCGTCCCGATCGACAGAGTACCGCAGAACGGCGAGATCATCGAGATCATCACGTCCGCGGCGTCGAAGGGACCGAGCCGCGACTGGCTGAAGATCGTCAAGACGGGACAGGCACGCACGAAGATCCGCCAGTGGTTCAAGAAGGAACGCCGCACCGAGAATATTGCACTCGGACGTGCGGAAGTCGAAAAAGAACTGAAAAAGCTCGGCAGAACGATTTCCGACCCTGCCGTGGCGGAGATCATTGCCTCTATCGCAAGGCGTGTCGGTATCAACGACTCGGACGACTTTTACAACACCATCGGCTTCGGCGGACTTTCACTGCAACGCTTTTTGCCGAAGATCAAGGAAGAGGTCGACAAGCTTTCCACCGAAGCAGAGCCGCAGATCTCCAAGGAAGACGAGCTGAAGCAGGTCAAGCTTGCCGCCGCATCCTCCCGCCTTCGCACGACGGGCGGGATCATCATCGACGGAGAGCGGGGCTGTCAGGTCAAGTTTGCGAAGTGTTGCAATCCGCTTCCCGGCGATAAGATCGTCGGCTTCATTACCCGCGGTTTCGGCGTATCCGTCCACAAGGCGGATTGTCCGAACGTCGCGATCGGCAGACGCAACGAGGAGAATCTTTCCCGTTGGGTCAGTGCGGAATGGGAAAAGGAAGGAGGAACCTCTTCTTCCGAGACCTACGAGGCATCTCTGCATCTTATCGTCGAGGATGCCATCGGCGTCATTGCCGCCGTTTCCACGGCGCTCGCGGATATGAAGGTCTCCATCGCGCAGATCAATACGCAGGTACAAAAGAACGGAAACATGACGGTCAGCCTCGTTGTCGGATGTCGCAACACCGCGCATTTCGAAGCCATCGTTTCACGCCTTCGTCAGCTTCCGCACGTGCTTTCCGTGTCGCGCACCGCGCCCGGGAATCAAGAGAACAAACCGTAAAGGAATCCGACATGACAACCGTTATCCAAAGAATTCAAAGCGCCGCGGTCTATGCCGACGGCATCCTCTCGGGCAAGGTCGGACGGGGGCTCTACCTTCTGCTCGGCGTTTTCTCGGGCGATACCGAGGAGGACGCGGAGCTTCTTGCCGAAAAGATCGCGAAGCTGCGCATCTTCACCGACGAAAACGGAAAGATGAACCTCTCGGTCAACGATATCGACGGGGAAGTCCTCGTCGTCTCGAATTTCACCCTTTGTGCCGATTACGCGCACGGAAACCGACCGAATTATCTCCTCGCCGCCCCGCCCGAGCGGGCGGAAGCCCTGTATCGGCATTTCGTTTCGGAGATCGCGCGCCGCGTCCGCTTTACCGCGACGGGACGCTTCGGCGCGGACATGCGCACCGAAATGACGACCGACGGTCCCGTTACCATTCTGATGGATTCTGCCGTTCTGAAAAGTAAACGGGGAAGGATCGGAGGTGCGACATGATACTGCACGCGGAAGGCGAGATCAACCGCTATTACCTGCAAACGCTTTGCATGGTCTTTTTCCCGGGTGCCACTTTCGGAGAGAACGAGGTGGCGGGGGAGGACGTGCCCGAGGTGTTCGTCAATGTCTATCCCGACGGCGACCGCGCCTATACCGCCTACGTGCGGATCCACCTGAACGATAAGGTCAGCGAAGGCGTGGAGACCGTCGCGGCGGACGAGCAGGTCACCATCGCCACGCACGCCTCCGTTGCGGTCGGACGCGCCATGTTCACCGCGGGAAAGGAACTCCTCGGCCATATTCCGCCGTGGGGGATCCTGACGGGGATCCGTCCCGCGAAGGTCGCAAGCGGGCTCCTGTATAGCGGAAACGGCATTATCAAGAGCAAGCGGATCCTTCGCGACGAGTATTTTCTGAACCCGCAGAAGGCGGCGCTCGCCGTGTCGGTCGCATCGAATGAGCTGAAGCTTCTGAAGCGGGTGCCGCCCGACGGATGCTCGGTGTATATCTCGATCCCGTTTTGTCCCTCGCGCTGTGCCTATTGCAGCTTCGTTTCCTATACCAACAAGAAACTGTTGTCGCTGATAGACGATTACATAGACGCCTTGCTTGCCGACATCGACGATACCTTCCGCACGGCGGCGGCGCTCGGTATGCGGGTGAGGACCGTTTACATCGGCGGCGGAACGCCGACCATCCTTTCCCCGGAGCAACTGACACGCCTGCTCGGGCGGATCACGGAAAACGTCGATCCCGCGAAGCTTTCGGAATTCACGCTCGAGGCGGGACGTCCCGATACCATCACGGAGGAAAAGCTCGCCGTGGCGAAGGCATTCGGCGTCACGCGCATCAGCGTCAACCCGCAGACCCTGAATGACGACGTTCTGCGCGAGATCGGCAGACGGCATACCGTCGCGGATTTTTACCGTGCATATCGGATCGCGAAGGAGAGCGGGATCCGCGACATCAACGTAGACCTGATCGCGGGACTTCCCGGGGACGATTTCAAGAGCTTCTCCGAGACGGTGGACCGTATCATCGAGCTTGCCCCCACCAACCTGACCGTTCACACCTTCTGCGTGAAGAAGGCGGCGGACGTTTTGAAGCAGCATACCGACATCTACTCGCTTTCTGGCGGAGATGCCGCGAAGAGCGTCGCCTACGCGCAGCTGAAAACGAAGTTTGCGGGCTATAAGCCGTATTACATGTACCGCCAGAAAAACACAATCGGCAATCTCGAAAACGTCGGATTTGCCATCGAGGGGCATGAAGGGCTTTACAATGTCTTTATGATGGAAGAGGTGCAGTCCATCTTTTCCGTCGGTGCGGGCGGAGTAACGAAGCTCGTGAAGCGGTCACCGAAGGGAAGTCCGCATACCGAAAGCAGGATCGAACGCATTTTTCAGCCGAAATATCCGTATGAATATCTCCGCGACGCCACAGCCCTCCGCGACGGAGACGCCGAACGGGGAATTCGCCCGAGAAGAGAAAAGATCCTCGAATTCTTCAAAGCCTCCGAGGAAAAGAAAAAGGAATAAAAGAAAGAACCTGACAATATATTTTTGGTAGGTTCTTATTTTATAGTATATCGGAAGGATTGTGTATGAAAAAGGCGCTTCGGGAAGAAAAGCAGAGCGGGGCAGCCGCCTTTTTCGGCGGCGCGGCATCCCTCACCATCGCGGCGATCGCGGTAAAAGTACTCGGTCTGATCTACAAGATCCCGCTTGCCCGCGTCCTCGGCGACGAAGGAATGGGGTACTTCAATTCCGCGTATACGGTGTATTCGTTTTTTTACCTTCTCGCGACCGCGGGTGTCCCGAAGGCGATCTCCATCATGACGGCGGAATGCTCGGCACGCGGACTTTCCCGCACCGAGGAAAAGATCTGTCGCGTTGCCATGCGCACCTTCCTGATTGCGGGAACCTTCGTGACGGCGGCGTTTTTGCTTCTCGCCCGTCCGCTTGCCGCTTTGGTAGGGAACGTGAACGCCGCGCCGACGATGCTCGCCGTGGCGCCCTCTCTCTTCTTTATCGCACTCGGCGGCGTGATACGCGGCGTTCTCGCGGGGCACAGCCGTCTTTTCCCGATCGCGATGTCCGAGACCGTCTCGGGTGTCGGTAAGCTCGCTTTCGGATTGCTCTTCGCCCTTATCGCCAAGGCGCGCGGCATGTCGCTTCCCATGATCTCAGCGTGTTCCATCTTCGGCATCACGCTCGGCTCCTTCTTCGGGTTCATCGTTCTTGCCTGTTCTTTGAATTTCAAAAAAGCAGATAAATCATGTGAAAATTCGGAGCAGAATGAGAAAACGGAGAATACGGGAAGAATTCTGTCGCGGCTTTTTCACGTGGCGCTTCCCGTGACGGTCAGTGCCGCGGTGATGAGCCTTTGCTCTCTTGTCGATCTCGGCATGATCATGAAGCGCCTTGCCGCCGTCGGCTATGACGAGGCGCAGGCGACGGCGCTTTACGGAAATTATACCACACTCGCGCTTCCGATGTTCAATCTGGTCGCCACCGTCGTGGCACCGATCTCCGTCGCCGTACTGCCCCTTCTGACCGCGCGGTTTGCCGTGGGGGACAGAGAAGGCTTTTCCGAGCTTTCGCGCACATCGCTTGAGCTTGCCGCCTTCATCGCGACCCCCGCGGCGATGCTACTCGCCCTGTTCGGTGAGCCGATCCTCGCGTTGATCTTTCCCGCGGAGAGCGCGCGCATCGCGGCGCCTCTTCTCGCGGCGCTCGCGCCCGCCATGGTCTTTATGTCTTTATTAACGATGGTGAATACCACGCTCGAGGCGGCGGGATTTGTGAGGGCACCTTTGCTCTCGATGGTGATCGGCGCGGCGGTGAAGATCGCGGTCGGCTATTTTCTGATCGGCGATGCGCGCTTCGGGATCCTCGGGGCGCCACTCGGCACGGTCGCATCCTACGGGGTAGGGCTTGTATTTTCTCTTTGCCTTCTCTATCGGAAGACGGGGGCGGGCGCGCCTCTCTTCTCGGTTATGCTCCGTCCGGTCTTGTTTTCGCTTCTCGCGGCATTCGGTACGTTGTTTGCCTATCATGCGCTGGAGGGACGGATGATCTCCCCTCTCGCGAGCGTCCTTTCTTTGCTCGTCGCCGCCCTGATTTATCTCGGCTTTTCGTATTTCGGCGGCTCGTTGCGTGTCGAAAAACTGAAAATACTATCAAAATATACAAAAAAGCGCTGAAGATATTGTGAAATAAGCGGAAATTTTTCACGAAAGGCGAAAAAAAGAAGGAATAGTGCTTGCATTTACGGTAAAAACTTGCTATAATGGAACAAAACTTTTAAGAAAGGATGTTACACCCATGAACAAGACAGATCTCGTAAATGTCATCGCACAGGAGACCGATGTGAAGAAGAAGGATGTCGAGACAGTCGTCAACGCGACCTTCGATGCCATCGTTGCCGCCCTGAAGGAAGGCGATAAAGTTCAGCTCATCGGCTTCGGCACCTTCGAAGTCAAGGATGTTGCCGAGAGAGAAGGACGCAACCCCGCGACGGGCGAGACGATCAAGATCGCCGCTTCGAAGAAGCCCGCGTTCTCCGCTTCCAAGGTTCTGAAAGATACCGTCAACGGCTGATTCTATGCGCCTTGACAAGTATTTGAAGGTCTCGCGCCTGATCAAGCGGCGCACCGTTGCGAACGATGCCTGTGATGCGGATCGCATTACGGTAAACGGCAGACGCGCAAAGGCGTCCTATGATGTCAAGGTAGGAGATCTTATCACCGTCACATTCGGCACGAAGACGCTGACCGTCCGTGTTCTCGATATCCGAGAGACGACGAAGAAAACGGAAAGTGTCGGAATGTACGAGGTGGTTTCCGAATCGGACGAATAAATCCTTTCGCCGATGCATATTTTCGTTATGGAAATATGCATCGGCGTTTTTTATCGCCCGAAGGGAGAAAAACATGGAAGAAAACACCATCATACGGCAGACGCTCTGCCTGAAAAACCGTGAAACGCTCGAGCTTGACGGCGTTTTGAACGTCGAAGGCTTTGTGGAAGATCTTCTGACGCTCGCGACACGGGCGGGACGCGTGTCGGTGGAGGGGAGCGATCTGAAGATCGAGGACCTTTCCAAAGGCGACGGACGAATTCTCGTCACGGGGAAAATCGACGGCGTATTTTATACGGACGGCGGGGAAGAAAAGCGCGGACTCTTCGGGAAGCTCTTCCGATGATGTATTTTACCTTTCGCGAGATGCTCGGGGCACTTCTTTCCTATCTCGCGTTCGGATTTTTTGCGGGCGGGGTATATGAGTGCCTCCGATGCCTCTTTGCGGATATCGGACTGCTTTTTGCCTTGGTTCCTGCCGCGTGGAAAAGCGCGCTCTTACGCGATAAAAGCGAACGGGAGGCGGTATTCCGAAAGGCAACGGATAAGGAGCTGCCCCCCGTCCGTCGGGAGATCTGCGGCTTCGTTTTTACGCTGTTTTTCGGCGTCTCTTTTCTGCTTTTGACCTATCTCGCACTCGACGGCGTGTTCCGCCTTTATATGCTCGCGGCGGCGCTCTTTTCCTTCGCGGTATTCGAGAAGCTGCTCGGGATCCCGTCGCGAAAGCTCGTTAAGGCGGGCTTTTCCCGCGTTCTTCGAGTCCTCTTTGTGCTTTTGCGCCTCGTTTTCCTTCCGATCCGCGTTGTTTTGCGCTTTTTCGGACGGTATTTGCTGTATCCGATCTGCGAAAAGGTGCGGGATCTCGTACTGCGGATACGGAACGGAATTCTTGTAAAACGGACGATTTCGGAGTGGAAGAAGTCTCTGTATTTGTGCAAATGATACGGAATAACGGGAAGTTTCTCGGATAATCTCCATATATTTTATACAAAGTAACGAGATTTTTTCAATTTTCTCTCCGCCCTTGACAAATCCTTCGAAAAATGTTAAAATAATACAGGCGCATATTATTTTTATTATGTACACGACAAACACGGTTTTTCGACACGGAAATGTGGTAGAATATTCATAAACGCTTGTGGATGTCCGCGGCGGAAAGAAAAACGAAAGGAAACGAAAATATGCAAAAGCAGCAGGATCTTGCCGCCTACTATTTTCACCAAGGGACCAACTTTCGCGCGTATGAATATCTCGGAGTCCGTCTCACCTTTAGTGAGAACGGGAAACGGCGGTATGTGTTCCGCACATGGGCGCCGAATGCCGACCGCGTCGCGCTGATCTCGGATTTTACCGATTGGAACGAGGGTGTCCCGCTCGAGAGAGTGACGGATCGCGGGGTCTATGAGCTTTCCTTTTCGTCGGATCGCTCCCTCGAGCGTGCCGCGTACAAATTCCGCATCACGAGAAACGGTGTCTCGCATAACAAGGGCGACCCCTATGCCGCCTATTCCAAGGGCGGTGCCGACGGTGCGTCGCTGATCTATTGCGAGTCGGAATACGAGTGGGGAGACGATGCGTGGCTTTTGCACCGCAAAGAGGCGGTCCTGCCGCGCGATGGGGAATATCTCTCCTCTCCGCTGAATATCTATGAGGTCCATCTCGCGAGCTTCCGAAGAAAAGAGGACGGCGGGTATTATACCTACCGCGAGTTGGCGGAGATCCTGCCGTCTTACGTCAAATCCATGGGGTATACCCACGTAGAGTTTTTGCCCCTCGCCGAATATCCGTTTGACGGCTCGTGGGGATATCAGGTCTGCGGGTTTTACGCACCGACCTCCCGCTTCGGTGAGCCGAACGATTTTCGCACCATGGTGGACGCATTCCACCGCGCGGGGATCGGTGTCCTGCTCGACTGGGTTCCCGCCCATTTTCCGAAGGACGAATGGGGGCTCTACGAGTTTGACGGCGCACCTCTTTACGAGTATCAGGGGCATGACCGCATGGAGTCCCGCTCGTGGGGAACGCGGTTTTTCGACCTCGGACGAGAAGAGGTCCAGTGCTTCCTCGTGTCGAACGCACGATATTTTCTGAAAGAATTTCATATCGACGGCTTGCGTGTCGATGCCGTCGCCTCCATGCTCTATCTCGATTATGACCGGATGCCGGGCGAGTGGTTCCCGAACGCGAGGGGAGGCAGGGAAAACCTCGAGGCGATCGCCTTCTTACAGAAGCTGAACGCCGCGATCTTAGGGGAGTTTCCCGACGCGCTCACGATCGCGGAGGAATCCACGGCATTCCCCGGTGTGACGCACCCCGTTGCGGAGGGCGGACTCGGCTTCAGCCTGAAATGGAACATGGGCTTTGCCAACGACTTTTACGCCTACCTGTCGCGGGATCCCGTCTATCGTAAATATCATCACAATGCACTCAACTTTCCGCTCATGTACGCGTTTTCGGAAAATTATATTCTCCCCGTATCTCACGACGAGGTCGTGCACGGGAAGCGCTCCTTCGTCGATAAGATGTACGGCTCGTATGAGGACAAGTTTCGCGAGGCGAGAGCGGCGCTCCTTCTGATGATGACCTATCCCGGGAAGAAGATGCTCTTCATGGGCACCGAGTTTGCCCAATTCCGCGAGTGGGATTTCGCGTCCTCGCTCGAATGGTTTATGCTCGATTATCCGATGCACCGCTCTTTCCGTGACTATACGGCGGCGCTGAATCGGTTCTATCTTTCGCGCCCCGAGCTTTACGAGCGGGACTTTTCTCCCGAGGGCTTCGAGTGGATCCTTGCCGACGAGAACGAAAAGAACCTCGTCGCCTACCGTCGCTTCGACAGGCAGGGGAATTCGCTCATCTGCATCGTCAGCTTTTCGGGTGCACGTGAGTCGGTTTCGATCCCGATCCGCGCCGCATACGTTCCGGATTGCCTCTTCCACACGGATGCGGATCCCGAGTTTGCTCGCACGATCTCGGTCAGACGGGAAAAGGACGGCATTTTCGCCGACCTCACGCTCTCCGCGTTTTCGGGTGTGGTGCTGAAAGAAAGAAACGGAAAACGAACCATAAGAATCCAAGATGAACTTACGGTGTAACGACCGACAAAAATATTTTCAGGAAGGTATATGTTGTTATGTCTTGCAAAAAAAAATGCATCGCCATGTTGCTTGCGGGCGGACAAGGGTCCCGTCTCTACGATCTGACGAAGCAGACGGCAAAACCCGCGGTATCCTTCGGCGGTAAGTACCGCATTATCGACTTTCCTCTTTCCAACTGTATCAATTCGGGCATTGATACGGTCGGCGTCCTCACGCAGTACCAGCCCTTGGCACTCAACGAGTATATCGGCAACGGCGAGCCGTGGGACCTCGACCTCTCCCGCGGCGGACTTTCGGTGCTCCCCCCGTATCAGGGAGGACACGGCGCCGATTGGTATAAGGGTACCGCGAACGCCATTTATCAGAACCTCAACTTTATACGCCAGTATAACCCCGATTACGTTCTGATCCTCTCGGGCGACCATATCTACCGTATGGACTACTCCCTCATGCTGAAACAGCATAAGGAGACGGGCGCCGTCTGCACCGTGGCGACCATCACGGTGCCGATCGAGGAGGCGAGCCGCTTCGGCATCTGCAATACGCGTGCCGACGGCACCATCTACGAATTCGAAGAGAAGCCGAAGGAGCCGAAGAACAATCAGGCGTCCATGGGCATCTATATCTTCAATACCAAAACCCTGATCGAATACCTCGAGATCGACGAGGCGGACGAGAAGTCCTCGAACGATTTCGGTAAGAACGTGATCCCGAACCTTCTTGCCAACGGAGAAAAGCTCTACGCCTATCCCTTCTCGGGCTATTGGAAGGACGTCGGGACGATCGTCTCCCTCTGGGAATCCAACATGGATCTGATCGGTGAGCATCCCACCCTCGACCTCTCGGATAAGGACTTCCGCATCTTCTCGCGCAATACCGCGCGTCCCCCGCAGTGGATCGCAAAGGGCGCCGAGCTCTCGAACACCATGGTCTCTTCGGGCTGTCGCATCTTCGGTAAGGTGAAGAATTCCATCCTCTCGGGCGGCGTGACCGTCGAAGAGGGAGCAGAGGTCTATGACTCCGTGATCATGAGCGACGTCACGATCTCACGCGGCGCGAAGGTATATACCGCCATCATCGATTCGGACGCCACGGTCGCCGAGGGCGCCGTCGTCGGAAAAGAAGGAAACGGAAAAGATAACATCACCGTCATCGCGAAGGGCACCGTCGTACACGCGGGCTCCGAAAGACGCTAAGGAGGGAAGAAAAATGAGAAGAAGTGCCGTCGGAATCGTATTTTCCAACCTCAACAACAACACGCTCTCCAAGCTGACGAGCGACAGGACGGTCGCCGCCATCCCCTTCGGATGCCGTTACCGCCTGATCGACTTCTGTCTTTCGAACCTTGTCAACGCGAACATCACACACATCAACATCATCGCGAATTATAACTACCGCTCTCTGCTCGAGCATATCGGAAGCGGCAAGGATTGGGACCTCGCGCGCCGCGTCGGCGGTATCAACGTGATCTCGCCCTATCAGACCTCGCGCACCCCGAATGCGAAGTTATATTCGCATCATATGGAAGCCCTGAAAAACATGAAGGAATACATATCGGAATTCAAAGAGGACACCGTGATCCTCATGGACTCCGACAGTGTATTGAACATCAACTTCTCCGAGGTGATCGCCGCGCACGAAAAGTCGGCGGCGGATATCACCTTTGTGACGAAGACGGTGGCTCCCGACTATACGGCGAAGCATCCGCAGCTCATGGTCTCGCAGGTGGCGGGGAAGATCGCCGACATGGCGCTCTCCGACAGCTATTCCGAGCGTGTGCCCGAGCTTTCGCTGAACATTTTCGTCATGAAGACGAACTATCTGCGCAAGCTGATCGCCGACGCGGAGGCGGCGGGCATCGAGAGCCTGACGGAAATGATGCTCCGCAATTATAAGTATGCAAATTATCGCACATATTCCTTCGGCGGCTACGTGGCGTCCGTCTCGAGCTTCCTCGATTATTTCCGTTGCTCGGTCGATCTCGCCAAAAACACGAAGGCACGCGAGGAGCTTCTTTGGAAAAAGGATGCCCCGACCTTCACAAAGGTGCACAATTCCATCCCGACGGTCTACCGTCCGGGTGCTATGGTCTCGGATTCCATGATCGCCGACGACTGCGAGATCGAAGGGACGGTCATTAACTCGGTGCTGTTCCGCGGTGTCAAGGTGGCACGCGGTGCCGTTGTGTCCAACTGCGTGCTGTTCCGCGGTACCTCGGTCGGCGAGGGCGCGACGCTGAACTGCATCGTTGCCGATAAGGATGTGCAGATCACCGACGGCGTGACCCTTTCGGGACACGAGAACATGCCCTTCTACATTCAGAAAAACAGAAAAGTCTAACGATACGACGAGGGGGAAGATCTCATGAAAGTTATCTATATCGCGAGCGAAGGCGCTCCCTTCGCGGCGAGCGGCGGACTCGGCGACGTGATCGGCGCGCTGCCGCGTGCGGTCGTCGAAGCGGGCGGAAAAGACGTAAAGACCGAAGTGATACTGCCCCTCTACGGCAGTATGAAGGAGGAGTATCGCGCGCGCCTTGTCAAGGAGGCGGACATCCGCTTCTCCTACGGCTGGCGTCAAACGGGAGCGAGCGTTTTCTCTCTCACCGAGGGAGGCGTCCTCTACCACTTTATCGAGAATCATTACTACTTTAACCGTCAGAAGCTCTACGGAGAGCCCGACGACGGCGAGCGGTTCGCCTTCTTTTCCATGGCGGCGCTCGAATTCATGCTTGCGACGGGCGATATTCCCGATGTCCTCCATGCGAACGACTGGCAGACCGCGATGGCGGTCATCTACCTGAAGACCGAATATGCGCATATCGAGGCACTTCGCCGCATACGCACCGTGTTTACTATCCATAATATTGAGTATCAGGGGAAATTCGACCCCTATATCCTCGGTGACATTTTTGCACTCGACGCGAAGTATTATCATATTGTGGAATACGGGGGCTGTATCAATCTTTTGAAGGGCGCTCTGACCGTTTCTGACTATATCTCGACGGTCAGCCCGAATTACGCGTGTGAGCTTCGACACGATTTCTTCGCCTTCGGACTCGCCGACATCATCGGGAAGGTATCGGATAAAATGTGCGGCGTCATCAACGGCATCGATTACTCCGTCTTTTCTCCCGAGCGCGGCGGCGGGATCTACACACCGTATAGCCGTGACACCCTCGACGAAGGGAAGCGGGCGAACAAAGCGGCACTGCAAAGAGAACTCGGACTTGCCGAGGAACCCGATACGCCCCTCGTCGTCATGATCACGCGTCTCACCGCGGGCAAGGGCGTCGAGCTCGTTCTCCGCATTCTTGACGAGCTGCTCGGCGAGAAGGTGCAGTTTGCGATCCTCGGCACGGGCGAGGCGATGTACGAGTCGGCGTTTTCCGCCGTCGCGTCCCGTCACCCGAACATGCGTGCTCTCATCCGCTTCGACCGTGACCTCTCGAAGAAAATGTATGCCGCGGCGGATATCTTCCTCATGCCGTCGAAGAGCGAGCCCTGCGGACTCGCGCAGATGATCGCCTGCTCGTACGGGACGGTCCCCCTCGTGCGTGCCGTCGGCGGGCTTTACGACTCCATCAAGCCCTACGGTACGGAAGGCGCGAACGGGTTTACCTTTAACAACTTCAACGCACACGAGCTTCTCTTCACCCTGAAATGGGCGCTTGAGCTGTATCGTGACAGATCCGTATGGGAGCCTCTGCGCCTCGCGGCGAAGGATTCCGATTTTTCATGGGACAGATCGGCGAAGAAATATATCTCGCTGTACCAAAATATCACTAACTGGTAGGAAATAAAAAACAGATGATCAAATCAAATTCCCGTCTGAAAGACACAAAGAAGAAATTCACCAAAAACGAGCTCAAGGAGCGGATCGAGGAAAAGCTTGCCACGCGCGGCGTTTCTTCGCCAAAAGACGCGACCGACGAGCAGATGTATCACGCGGTCGTTTATGCGATGAAGGACATCATGCTCGACTATCGCACCGAGTTCAAGAAAAGGATCCGCGCGACGGAAGGGAAGCGGGTCTGCTATCTCTGCATGGAATTCCTCGTCGGACGCTCGTTAAAAAACTACGCGATGAACCTCGGTATCTACCCCGAGCTTTGCAAGCTGCTCGGCGAGTACGGCACCTCTTTTGAGAAGATCTTTGCCTGTGAGGTAGACCCGGGACTCGGAAACGGGGGACTCGGCAGACTTGCCGCCTGCTTTATGGATTCTCTTTCCGCGCTCGACTACGCCGCGAACGGATACTCGCTTCTTTACGAGAACGGACTCTTCCGTCAGAAGATCGTCGACGGCGAGCAGGTAGAACTCCCCGACGAGTGGATCCCGAACGGTGGCTCATGGCTCGTTCCCCGTACCGAAAAGAGCCTTTCCGTCCGCTTCGGCGGTAAGGTGGAAGAGAAGTGGGAGAACGGCGAGCTCCGCATTGCCTACACCGATTACGACGAGGTCAAGGCGGTGCCCTACGACATGCTGATTCCGGGCACGACGACCAACGCGATGAACACCATCCGCCTCTGGCGCGCGAGACAGCCTTATTCGACGCTCGTCAACTTCCAGTCGTCGCAGAGCTCCTATGTGAAAAAGCTCTCCGACCACGACAATGCCGAGATCATCACGAAGCAGCTCTATCCGCCGGACGATTACGACGAAGGGAAGCTCCTTCGTCTGACACAGCAATACTTCCTCGTTTCCGCCTCTCTTCAGAGCATCATTCGCGATTACTTTACCGAGACCGGCTCGCTTGCCGGCTTTGAGAACAGGGTCGCAATCCACATCAACGATACGCACCCCGCGCTCTGTATTCCGGAGCTGATGCGGATTCTCATGGACGTCTATTCGTACAGTTGGGAGAGCGCGTGGGGGATCGTCGTCAAAACGGTTTCCTACACGAACCACACCGTCCTTCCCGAGGCGCTCGAATGCTGGAGAGAAGATCTCTTCCGCATGAAACTGCCCAGAATTTACGCCATTGTTTGCGAGATCAACCGCAGATTTACCGCCGACCTTTGGAATCTCTATCCCGGAGACTGGGACAGGATCTCCCGCATGGCGATCGTCGCGTACAATCAAGTCCGTATGGCGAATCTCTCGGTCGTCGGCTCGCACACCGTCAACGGTGTGTCGAAGCTTCACAGTGAGATCTTGAAGAAGACCATCTTCCACGATTTCTATAAAATGACGCCGTGGAAGTTTACGAACGTCACGAACGGCGTGGTCCATCGCCGTTGGCTGAATCTTTCGAATCCCGCGCTTTGCGCCCTTCTCGACGAGCTGATCGGAAGCGACTACCGCGAGGACGCGCTTCACCTTTCGAAGCTCGAGAAATTCCGCGACGACCCCGCCACGCTGGCAAGGATCGGCGAGGTGAAACGGAGCAATAAGGAGCGCTTCGCGCATTATGCCTACAAACGCTCGGGCGTACGCATCGACCCCGATTCCATCTTCGACGTGCAGATCAAGCGGATGCACGAATACAAGCGTCAGCTTCTCAACGTCATGAAGATCATGGAGCTTGCCGATGAGCTTCACACGAATCCGCACGCCGACATTCCGCCCCAGACCTTCATTTTCGGCTGTAAGGCGGCGCCCGGCTACGCGATGGCGAAGAAATTCATCAAGCTCATATGGTTCCTCGCAAGAGAACTCGAGCGCGATCCCGTGACCCGTGACAGACTCAAGGTCGTCTTCATGGAGGAATACAACGTTTCCCTTGCCGAGATCCTGATCCCCTCGGCGGACATCTCCGAGCAGATCTCCCTTGCAGGTAAGGAAGCGAGCGGCACGGGCTGTATGAAGCTCATGATGAACGGCGCCGTCACGATGGGCACCCTCGACGGCGCGAACGTCGAGATCCTCGACGCGGTGGGGAAAGACAATATCTATATCTTCGGTCTCAACGCGCACGAGGTGGAAGAGCTTTGGCGCAACGGATATGTCGCGCGTGAGTATTATCACGATTCCGAGCGGATCCGGCGTGTCATCGACCGTTTCTCCTCGCCGATCGGCGGACAGGACTTCTCGCATATCGCGTCCTATCTCGTCAACGGCGGCTACGGTGTCGCCGACCCCTTCATGTGCCTTGCCGATTTCGATTCCTATATGAACACCTATCACGAAGCCATGAAGGACTATACCGACCGTACCGCGTGGTGCCGCATGTCCCTCATGAATACGGCGACCTCGGGCATCTTCTCTTCGGACAACAGCATCCGCAAGTACGCCGACGAGATCTGGCACATGACCCCCATCAACAAGATCAAGTAATTTGCCGCGAAAACCGCGGGAAAGGAGAGAACGCATATGAACGAGCTTCGCATCGATAAAGCACCGATCCTGTCTTGCTCCGCGGCACTCTCCTTTCTTCACGGAGAGAGGGAGTGCCGTCGCACCGCGTATGAGAGCGGGGAAGCGGGCGCCCTTCGCCTCCGCCTTCCGCGTGAGCTCGGCACCGTTGCCGTTACCTTTGCATTTTACGACGAGAGCGGAGAACACTCCTTTGCCTCGGCGGATGCCGTTTGGACGGACATACGGGGTGCCTCCGATCTTTATGAGGCACCTCTTCCCGCGCTTCCCGTCGGACTGTATTTCTTCCGTATCTCCTGCCGCACCGTGATCGGTACGATCTATGCGTATCGCGCGGGCGACGCGGTCCGCTTTTCGGAGGACGGGAATACGCCTCCGTCCTTTCAGCTTTCCGTTTCCTCCTTTTCTTTTCCCGCACCGCGGGAGAAGTACGGCGGCGTGATCTATCATATCTTCGTCGACCGCTTCGCCAAAGGATCGCGTAAGGTTCCCCTGCGCGAGGATGCAAAGCTCAACGAGGACTGGGAGCACGGGATCCCCGAATATCCGCCCTATTCGGGCGCTCATCTCGAAAACAATATCTTTTTCGGCGGAACGCTTGACGGCGTGACCGAAAAGCTTGATTATATCGCCTCCCTCGGCGTCAATGCCGTGTATCTTTCGCCGATCTTCGAGGCATATTCCAATCATAAATACGATACCGGCGATTACATGACGGTAGACGCGATGTTCGGAGGAAACGAGGCACTCACCCGCCTGATCGCGGAAGCGAAGAATCGGGGCATCGGCATCCTTCTCGACGGCGTGTTCAACCACACCGGCTCGGACAGCGTGTATTTTAACCGCAAGGGAAGATACTCCACCGTCGGCGCCTATCAGTCGAAGGATTCTCCCTATTACGACTGGTATGAGTTTCAGCATTTTCCCGATCGATACACCGCGTGGTGGGGGATCCCGATCCTCCCTCGCATTCACCCAGACCGCCCCGCCTGTCGAAAGTTTTTTACGGGCGAGGAGGGCGTGATCGCACGGTATGCGGAACTCGGCATCGACGGCTTCCGCCTTGACGTGGCGGACGAGCTTTCCGACGATTTTATCGCGGACATCAAGCGCACGCTGGCAGAGAAGAATCCGAATGCCGTGCTGTACGGCGAGGTGTGGGAGGACGCTTCCGATAAGATCGCCTATGACCGGAGAAAGCGCTATTATCTCGGAGACGAGCTTGACGGCGTGATGAACTATCCTCTTCGTACGGGGCTTCTCACCTATCTGAAAGAAGGGACGTGCGACGCGCTCTCCTATGCGCTTCTTACCGTGACGGCGAACGCGCCGAAACGGATCGCCGACGCACAGATGAACCTGCTCGGCACGCATGATACCGAGCGCGTTCTGACGGTGCTCGGCGGCATGAGCGGGGACGGGCTTCCGAACGATGAGCTCGCCACGCTCCGAATGAGTAAGGAGCAACGCGACATTGCACGTCAAAGGCTGAAAATGGCATATACCGCTCTCGCGACCCTTCCCGGGATCCCGACGATCTATTACGGCGATGAGGCGGGACTCGAGGGGTATCACGACCCCTTCAACCGGATGCCTTTTCCGTGGGGACGCGAGGACGGTGAGCTTCTCGCGCATTATCGCGCCCTCGGAGAGATCCGACGCAAATACCCGGTCTATCGTGAGGGGGAGCTTGTCCCCCTGTGGCTTGATGCGAACCTCTTCGTGTTTGCGAGATGCGGCGTAGGAGGGATCTTCTTAACGGCGATCAATCCGTCGGACACTCCGCGCACTTTCTCCTTTTCGAAAAAAGGGCGCGAGCTTCTCAGCGACAGCCGATGCGAGAATTTCACTCTCAAGCCGCACTCCTCCTGTATTTTCAAATTCAGAGAACTTTCGGAATTTGAAATATCCGACCTATAATTTTGGGCAGAATGTAATATGATGTATACACTGATCGGTATGCCGGGCGTCGGTAAAAGCTGTATGGCACGCGCCGTGGCATCCAAACTGAAAATGCGCGCCTTGGACGGCGACCGTCTCATTGTCAAACGGATGGGGATGCCCCTCTGGCAGATCCTCGAAACCTACGGCACGGACGGCTTTCAAAAGATTGAGGAAGAGACTCTTCTTTCGGTAAACGGTGACAGGATCCTTCTCGCAACGGGAGGCAGCGCCGTCTATTATCCCCGTGTGATGGAGCACTGTCGCACGGTCGGACGGACGATCTATCTTTCCGCGAGTCTTCCCGTGATATTGGAGCGCCTCGGCGATTTTTCGAAGCGAGGCATCGTCCTCCGCGAGGGACAGACCATCCGCGACCTGTACGAAGAGCGCACGGCACTGTACGAAAAATACGCGGATTTTACGGTTTCGTGCAACGGCAACGCCTATTCGAGATATCAGGCGGAGGTCATGCGCGTGATCGAGGCATCGGAAAAGGACTCCGCCGCCTCACTTGCTTTGTCAAAATAAAAAACACGCGGTCGCACGATGATTTCTGCGGTCGCGTGTTTCGGTTCGGCGTGGTTTTTCGGAAAATCATAATCCGACCGTGACGATTTTCCGCATCGCGTCGTACAAGACGTCGATATCCCGCTCGGTATTCAGGACGGAGAGGCTGACGCGAACGGCACCCGTTTCGAGCGTACCGAATTTGCGGTGCGCGCTCGGCGCACAGTGCACTCCGCTGCGCGTGCAGATTCCGCGACGGTCGAGCGCATCGGCGATCCTCGAAGAAGGAACATCCTCCCAAACGAAGGAAATGACGCCGCTGTCCGTGCGGGCGAGCAAACGGAGCTTTCCGAGTGCATCGAGCCTGTCGCATAACTTTGCGGAATAGTCGGAGAGCCGCTTTGAGATCTCGCTCATGCCGAGCTTGTTGAGATAGCTGATCCCGCTTCCGAGCGTTACGATGGCAGGCGTCGGAAGGGTTCCCGCCTCGAAGCGGTCGGGAAGATATTCGGGCATCTCGGGGCTGATCGAATCACTGCCGCTCCCACCCTCGATAAAGCTCTCACGCAACGCATCGTCGCAGAAGACGGCGAAGCCGCAGCCCTGAATCCCGAACAACCCCTTATGCCCGGGCGCGCAGAGAATATCGCACGGCGTCTTTTTGAGGTCGATCTCCTCGTGTCCGATCGCCTGCGAGGCGTCCGCGATCAGTTTGATGTTCGGGTGACGCTCTCTGATCTTCGAAAGTACGGAGAGCGGAATGCGTTCTCCGCTGACGTTGCCGCAGAGGGTGGAGACGATCGCGGCGGTGTCCTCGCGCAGGACGGCTTCGATGTTGTCGGAAAGGTTTCCGTCACTTCGGAAGACGGAAACGCTCACGCCCTCGGTGCGCCGTAACTTTTCGAGCGGGCGCACCACCGCATTGTGCTCCATATCCGAGATCACGACATGCGCGCCGTGCGGAACGGTGGTTTTGATTGCCAGATTCAGCGCATAGGTCGCGTTTTCGGTAAAGACGATGTTTTCGGGTCGATCAAACGAGAGAAAGGCGGCAAGCTCTTCTCGCGTGCGGTAAATTTCTTCTGCTGCCCGCAGGGAGAGACGGTGCGAGCTTCGCCCGGGATTCCCGCAATATTTTCCGACGCAGACCGAGAGGTCGTGCAGGACGGAGGGAGGTTTCGGAAAGGAAGTCGCCGCGTTGTCAAGATAGATCATAGCACTTCCTAACCTTCACGATATACTTCGTAGGAGATTCCGTTTTTTCTGAGTTCCGCGGAAACACCGTAAAAATCGAAAGCGGAAAATTCGATACCGTACCGACATCCGTTTCCCGTCTTCGCGGCGTCCGTTTTTACGAGCCTTGACCGAATGCCCGCACGCGCAAGCAGCTTTCGCGCCTTGACGGCGAGTGTGACCGAACCTACCGTAAAGATAGAGGTATTCAAGTCTCTAACTCCTTCCTCGGGTGTCGGATCGTAACGTTCGCACACCCTATTCTCAGTGTATGGCGGACCTGCCGAAACGGTGTCTTTCTCCTCTCGGAATATGGCAACCGAAACACAAGCCTTTGACAAAAGAGAAGGGAAAATGACCGTTTTCACAAAATTTCGCGCGGGCGGACGAAAAAATAGAAAAACCACTGGACAAAACGCCGGAAATGTGGTATACTTACATATTATTTGATAAGCCATAGAGGAAGACAATGATAAAAGCTTCTACACCGTCCGATCGCTTCGGCTCGAACATGTATCTTGTCTCTTCGGGCGGGGCGAGCGTGCTGATCGACCCGTCGACGCCTCCCGATGCCGTGCGGGGTGATTTCTTCGGGGATCTGCCGCACGTCGATGCGATCCTTCTGACGCACGCGCACTTCGACCACATGCTCGCGATCGACGAATGGGTCAGAGCCACGGGTGCTCCCGTCTTTGTCGGAAAAGAGGACGCCGACGCGCTTTCGGATCCGGAGAGAAACGCCTATCGCCTTTTCACGGGTGAGGACGGCGGCTACTTCGGCGCGTATCGGACCGTAGGAGATGGCGACACGCTTCGGTTTTCGAGCCTCGATATTTTCGTGATCGCCACGCCCGGGCACACACCGGGGAGCGTCACGTATCGGATCGGGAGCGACGCGTTTTCGGGCGACCTCGTCTTCGACGGGGGCGCATACGGAAGATGCGATCTTCCGGGCGGAAATTTGCGCACTCTGTTTTCTTCGATCGCCCAGCTGGCAGAGCATCGGGAGATTCTCACACTCTATCCGGGACACGGCAATGCGTTTTCCCCGCGGCATCTCGCCGCACAATTTCAATCGTAGGAGATCACGAAGATGGAAGAGATCAAAAGCAACTTTATCCACGACATTATCGACGAGGATCTGAAAAAGAACCCCGATCTGAAGATCCATACCCGCTTCCCGCCAGAGCCGAACGGCTATCTGCACATCGGGTCGGCGAAGGCGATCTGGATCAACGCCATGACGGCGAAAAAATACGGCGGACTCTTTAATCTCCGCTACGACGACACCAACCCCACGAAGGAAGATAACGAATACGTCGAGAGCATCTATGAGGACCTGCTTTGGCTCGGTTGCGAGCCGACGGGCGGCGTTTTCTACGGCTCCGATTATTTCGATAAGTGCTATGAGTATGCCGTCAAGCTCATCAAGGACGGGAAGGCGTACGTCTGCGACCTCTCCGCCGACGAGATGCGCGAATATCGCGGCACGTTGACCGAGCCGGGGAAGAACAGCCCGTACCGCGACCGTTCGGTGGAGGAGAATCTCGACCTCTTCGAGCGGATGAAGAACGGGGAATTTCCCGACGGTGCGAAGACCCTTCGCGCAAAGATCGATATGGCGTCCCCGAATATCAACCTGCGCGACCCCGCCATCTATCGCATCGTGCATACCGCGCATCACAGACAGGGGAACAAGTGGTGCATCTACCCTCTTTACGACTATGCGCATCCGATCCAGGATGCGACGGAGGGGATCACGCACTCGCTTTGCTCCATCGAGTTTGAAAATCACAGACCCCTTTACGATTGGGTCATCGACAATATCGGTTTTGAAAAGAAGCCGCATCAGTGGGAATTCGCCCGCCTGAACGTGACGCATACCGTCATGTCGAAGCGCTATCTCCGCCAGCTTGTGGAGACGGGGCTCGTGGACGGTTGGGACGATCCGAGAATGCCCACGCTCTGCGGACTTCGCAGACGCGGTTACACTCCTTCCGCAATCTTCGATTTCGTTTCCCGCGCAGGCGTCGCGAAGGCGTACAGCGTCGTGGATTACGAGCTTCTCGAGCACTGCATCCGTGAGGAGCTCAACGAGAGCGCACCCCGCCGCATTGCGGTCCTTCATCCCGTCAAGGTGGTGATCACCAATTATCCCGAGGAGAAGGAAGAATTCTTCGAGGTGCCGAATCATCCGCAGCATCCGGAGGCAGGGATGCGGAAGCTTCCCTTTACCAAGGAGCTTTATATCGACGCCGACGATTTTGCCGAAGTGCCGCCCCCGAAGTTTTTCCGCCTGAAGCCGAACGGCGAGGTCCGCCTCATGGGCTCGTATATCATCCGTTGCAACGAGGTCGTGAAGAACGAGGACGGAACCGTCCGCGAGCTTCGTTGCACCGCCGATCTCGAGACGGGCAACGGCAATCCGACGGACGGCAGAAAAGTGAAGGGAACCGTTCATTGGGTCTCCGCAAAGTATGCGATCGATACGACGGTCATGCTCTACGATTTCCTTTTCACCATCGAGAATGTGGCGGATATCCCCGAAGGAAAATCCTTCGACGATTATCTGAATCTTCGCTCGGTGGAAAAGCTCGAGCATGTGAAGGCGGAGCCGGCGCTCGCCGATGCGAAGCCGTCGGATAAATTCCAGTTTGTCCGCACGGGCTACTTTGTCAAGGATACGAAGTATGAGAACGTATTCAACCGCATCGTCGGCTTGAAGGACAGCTATCCGAAAACCAATGCCTGAAAATAACGGAAAGAAAAGGAGACTGCCGCGGCGGTCTCCTTTTACGGTATTTTGTTATGAAACTTACCTCATTGCGCGACAGTCTGCTGTTCTATATCGGCGTTCCGCGCTGTGTCGGTTGCGGGGAATTCCTCGCAAGGCAGGATCACGTCTTTTGTCCCACGTGCCGCATGATCTATGACAATGCGAAAATGAGAAACTGCTCCCGCTGTGCCAAGGTTCTCTCCCGTTGCACCTGCCCGAACGATTATCTCGATTCGCATTACGTGCATTCGCTCATAAAGGTCACGCGCTATCTTCACGACCAAGATCTGCCGCAAAATAAACTCATTTATTCGCTAAAACAGCAAAATCGCCGTGACGTATCCGACCTCATGGCAAGGGAGCTTGCCGCGGCGATCCGCGAGAGCATTCCGCACGCGGAGGACTATCTTGTCACCTTCGTTCCGCGCCGTCGCTCCTCGGTCGTGAAATACGGCTTCGACCATGCGAAGAAGCTCGCACGCAAGATTGCCGCACTCATAGGCGCCGAATGTAAGTCGACGCTCCGCTCGACGGCGAAGCACGCACAAAAGAGCATGTCGGGCAGACGCGAAAGAGTCTTGAACGCCGCAATGGAGCGCACGGACTCCTCCGACCTCGGAGGAAAGCCGATCCTCCTCGTCGACGACATCGTGACGACGGGTGCCTCCATGGCGAACGCGGCGGCACTCCTCCGCGGGAGCGGTGCAAAGAAGATCGTCGGCGTGGCATTTGCCATCGCCTATCTCGATCCGTATATTCCTTTTGAAAAAGGATAGGGGACGCCGTGATCTTTTGAAATTTTTCGCGCGGGCTTTTTGAATTCCGAAATTCTTTTATCGGAGAATTCGGGCGGCGATCACTCCTGCGAAACGCGTGAGGCGGAGACTGTGCGCAAATGCGGTAGGTGCTATCCGCGAAAGCGCAGACGGTAGGCGCGCGGTGTTGTGCTTGTCTGCCGCTTGAACAGCTTCGTAAAATAGCTTTGATCTTCAAAGCCCGTTTGCATCGCTACCTCGAGAAGAGACAGATCCGTTTCCCGTAGCAAATGACACGCACGGTCGATCCGGTATTCGTTCAGAAAAATGATCGGCGATTTTCCCGTCAGTGTGGTGAATAGCCTACATAAATATTTCGGTGTGACCTTCGCCGCGGTTGCAAGATCTCCGAGCGTGATTTTCTCGGGGTAATGTTCCTCTATGTATTTCAGGGCAAAAGATACTCTGTGAATGGCGGGCGTCGGCGAGGCGCTTTTTTCTTCGGACACATTGACACGGGAAAGAAAGGCGTAAAACTGTAACAAAAGACCGAAGATCTCCACGCGATTTGAGACCGACTCGGGGAAACGAAGAAGCTCGCAGAGTCGCCCCGCAATATCGCCGAGCCGCGAATCCCGCGCCTTCGGATAAAAATGCCTTAACTCGACCTGCACGAGAAAGAAGGGCGAAAGGTCGCGGTAGGTAAATCCGCGTATCAGAAATTCGGGAGGAAAAACGATACAGGTATAAACGCATCCTTCGTCGGGATTCCCGCCGTGCAGCGTCATTGCGGGGACGTAGGCGACGTCGCCCGCGTTCAGCACCTGTACGGACTCGTTGATCATCAGGGAGAATCTCCCGCTTACGATATAGATGATCTCCACCTCGGGATGCCAATGGAACTTCATGTTGAACTCCGGATGCCTGCCGTCCACCTCATAGAGAGCGAAAGGGAAGTTCGATGTTCCGCGGTCCTTGTTTTCGAAATCGGCGAGTCGTTGCATATTTTCCTCCGAGATGTGAATATCGTTATAAAACTATCTCAAAAGTACAAGAAAATACAGGAAAACTCTTCTATAATAATAATGACAATAGGTTTGCCTATGTCTATTATAACATGCCCTGAAGGAACTTTCAAGCGGAATCTCGTTTTTGACGCAAAAAAGGATCTCGGAGGCGAAGGAGAGAAATTTATGAGAAAAAGAGGGAAGATCATGGCGGCAATTCTTTCGGGCGCTCTGCTTTTCGGTGCGATGGCACCCCTTACTTCGGTGTTTGCCGTAGAGGCGGATGAGAACAGCGTTCTGATCGCGGAATCCGATATTCCTCTTCGTCTGCAATACGATGAAGAAGCGCCGTACGGAAACGAGACGCTCGACAGGGAGTACAATCGCGGCGACGAAGCGAACAACAAAAACGACGGCTGGGAGCGGTGGTCGATTCCCCTCGGCAACGGTTATTTCGGTGTCAACGCCTTCGGCAGAACCGAGACCGAGCGCCTTCAGATCACCGAGAAAACCTTGGCGAATCCGTATTACAGAAATGTCACGGTAAACGGAGTAACCAAGAGGGCAAGCCTCGGCGGATTGAACAACTTCTCCGAGACCTATCTCGATTTCGGACATACCAATGCCGAGGTTACGGACTATCGCCGTGCACTCGATCTGAAAACGGCGATTTCGACCGTCGAATATACATATGGCGGTGTGAGATACACCCGTGAATATTTTGTCTCCTATCCCGACCGCGCCATCGTTTTGCGCCTGACCTCCTCGGAGGCGGGGAAGCTTTCCTTCACCCTTCGTCCCACGATTCCATACGAGCAGGATTATGCCGTGGCGGAAGGGGACGGCGCGTCGAAGCACGGTACCGTCGTCGCAAAAACGGAAGGCGGTATCGGCGAGATCGTCCTCTCGGGAAACATGGGCTATTTTGACATCGATTTCGAAGCAAACTACCGCGTCATTCCCGACGGTGGCAGTGTGAGTGCGGCAAACGGAACGGACGAGGACGGAAACACCGATAACGGCACCGTGACCGTCGAGGGGGCAAAGAGCGCCCTGATCGTCATCACGCTCGGCACAAATTATGAATTGACCTCCGATGTTTTCACCTCCGCACAAAAGGATAAGATCCCCGACACCAACCGCTCCGCGCACGATAAAGTGACGGAGGATATGCAGAAGATCTTGACCCGTACCGCGTCGATGGATATCGATGCCATGTATGAAGACCTCAAAAAGGTACATACCGACGATTATTCGGCGCTCTTCGGACGTGTGACGCTTGATCTCGGCACCGACGCATCCGAAGTCGAGATGATGACCGACGAGCTTCTCACCGCCTATAAAAACGGAAGTGCGGGAACCTATCTCGAGACGCTCTACTTCCAGTACGGCAGATACCTTTTGATTGCGTCCTCCCGTGAAAATTCGCTTCCGCCCAACTTACAGGGCGCATGGAGTCGCTATAATTTTTCTCCTTGGGGCGCGGGCTATTGGCATAATATCAACGAGCAAATGAACTATTGGCCTGCCTTTACGACCAATCTCGCCGAGACCTTCGAATCTTACGTCAATTACAATAAGGCGTACATGACTCAGGCGAAGAAGAATGCCGATACGGTCATTCGGAACAACTTTTCCGATCAGTACGGTCTGGACGGCGGCAACGGCTGGTGCCTCGGCAACGGCTTCCCGTATGAGATCAGCGGAAACGATTCCGCCGGGAACATCGGTTTCATGACCGAGCTCTTCTGGGACTATTATCTCTTCACGCAGGATAAGACCCTTCTGGAAGAGACCGTCTATCCGACGCTCGCGGATGCCGCGCGATTTATCACGAAGATCATGATCGTGGACGAGGACGGGCACTATCTCGTCAAGCGCTGCGATTCTCCCGAACAGTATGTCAACGGCGAATGGTACTATACCTCGGGCACGACCTATGCGCAGACCTTCGCTTATACCAATAACTATCACGCTCTTCTTGCCGCGAAGATCCTCGGAAAGACGGGGGCGGACGACAGTATCCTGAATACCATCGCCGAGCAGCTCGACAAATACGATCCGATCAAGATCGGGTATTCGGGTCAGCTCAAGGAATTCAGAGAAGAGGATTACTACGGCGATCTCGGTGAATGGAAGCACCGCCACGTATCTCAGCTCGTCGGGCTTTATCCCGCTTATATCGTCAACGGGACGACCGAGGCGTGGCTCGACGCGGCGAAATACTCGCTGACCGAGCGCGGCTATTCGGGCACGACCGGATGGGGACTCGCCCACAGACTGAATCTTTGGGCACGCACGGGCGACGGCGATCAGACCTATCGGGTCTTGCAGAATCTTTTGAAGGAAAGCACCGCGACCAACCTTTGGGATCTTCATCCGCCCTTCCAGATCGACGGCAACTTCGGCGGCACGGCTGGCATTGCCGAAATGCTTCTGCAAAGTCAGGCGGGTTACATCGAGCCCCTTGCGGCGATTCCCGATGCGTGGACGACCGGCTCCTATACGGGACTTGTCGCACGCGGGAACTTCGAGGTCGGCGCAAAATGGGAGAACGGCTCGGCACAGACCTTTAACATTCTCTCTAAGGTCGGCGGCGAGTGCAGTGTTTCGTATGCGGACATTAAAAACGCCAAGGTAAGGACTGCGAGCGGAAAGACGGTCTCCTTCAAGGCGACGGGCTCGAACCTCATCACCTTCGATACGACGGCGGGAGAGACCTATATCATTTCTTCCCTCGGAAGCAAAGCCTCCGCCGCCGCACCCGGCACCGTGAGTGCCGTCCGTGCCGACTTCGGCGTAACGGCACTTTCGTGGTCTGCCGCTGCCGGTGCGGTCAGCTATAATGTGTATACCGCCATCGAGGATGCGCCGAGCTATACGTATGTCGGTAGCACCGAAGGCACCTCCTTCGAGGTCACCGCGCCAAGCGGGAAGGAAAACGCACGCACCACCTATCGCGTCACCGCAGTCAACGTGACGGGAATCGAAAGCGGAGGCACACTCGCGTATATAAATCCTTTTGCCGCCGTTTCCGTCGGAAGCGCCACGCTGCTTTTGCTGGAAGACGGAAAATTGCAGGCGACGATAGGCGCGAGCGGAGAAGCAACGAGCTATCGCCTCTATCGTAAGGCGGCGGGTGATACCGTCTATACGCAGATCGCCGAAAGTAAGTATCCCGTGATTGTTGCGGATGCGTATCTCGAGGGAGCAAGCTATGCTGTCGGCGCCGTTGATCTTTACAGCGGCGAGGAGACCGAAAAATTCGAAATTACCGAAATTCAGACACGGAATTACGATACTTCGGGATATTCCGAAAATCTGTTTCTCAATATGCCGATCACAGATGTTACGACTCCATACGGCTTCGCGAAGACTAAAGCCGGGGTCGAATACGGGATCGAGCATGTCAATGACGGAAGCTTTGAGCTCGGACCGACAGGAAGAATGGCATTGCTAACGACGTCGGGGAATTATGTAATCTTTACCATGGATCTCGATGGGGCAAAGCTGCTCGATACCATGACGATCTACGATCATTGCGACGCCGGGGAAACCGTTTCCCGTGTCTCCGACCTTACCGTTGAGTTGTATGCCGACGGCGTGTGGAAAACGGTAGCGGAAGGACGTCCTCTCGATCATCCCACGGACAAAACGTCGTGGGGAATGTATTCGACCGTTCTCGAGCTGAACGGTGCAAAAGCCGAGCGGGTGCGCTTCACTATGAAGAACACTGTGACAAAATCCGGCATCTCTATCTATGAGATCACCTGCTCGGGCATGAAGCTGACAGACCGAGTGACGGCGGTAGAAAATATCTTCGAGGGCAAAACGTTTGTCGGCGACGACAGTGCCTGCATCACCAATTCCAACGGTACATACGGGTACGCAAAGCTTACGGACGGAAGCATGGATCTCCATCAGGGACGTCTTGCGATGAAGGATACCGCGAACAGTACCATGACTGCGGTGATGGATCTCGGGGGTGTTTACCGTCTCGGCAAGATGAAGGTATATGACTTCAAAAACAATACCGAATTGACTCGTGCCAATGACAATACGGTAGAGGTTTATTATATGGGGGAGTGGAAGACTGTCATTGCACATCAAACGCTTCTTCAGGATTCCCAAAGTCATCACGGATCACACTTCACCGAATTCGATCTCGGAAACGTCAAAGCGGAAAAGGTACGTTTGACTTTCAAAAATACGACGGGAAACAATCTCGGCGTTTCCGTTTATGAGATCACTTGCTCGGGATATAAGACCACAGAAAAAACGGACAGCAACATGCTCGAAGGGCTGAAAGCCGGTCAAATTACGTTGGAAAACTCGGATAGGAAGGTATTTGACAAATACCCGTTGACGAACGCTTTTGACGGCAATCGCGATACGCGGTATGCACTGGTTGATGCGGAAGGGGCATATACACTGACGTTGACTCTGCCGCAGACCTCTCCTCTTTTCAACCTCCGGATTTATGATTTTCGCGAAACCACCGACAAAATCAACGGAAAGACGGCGACACGAAGCGACAAGACAACGGTTGAACTTCTTCTCGCGGACGGAAAGACGTGGACGGCGGTGATTGACGAACAGCCGATGACCGTGGAAAAGGCGTATACGGACTTTGATCTCGGCGGCATCATTGCGACAAAACTTCGCATTACCTTTCATCATACGCTTACGTTTGACAATAACACTGCTCCGAAGCAGTCCGCGTCGATTTTCGAGATGATCTGCACTGCCGGAGCAAAGCCGCTTGACCGTTCCGATGCGCTTGCGGCAATAGAACGGTTTGATCGGAACATGGCAGGCTCGACAAATTCCGAATGGTCGGCGGTCGCGTCCCGCGTGATGAAGAAGGCAAAGGCACAGCTCGGAGAAGTAAACCTTTCCGAAACGGAGCTCGCACATCTGACAGAACGTCTCGGAAAGTGGAATGTGGCTTACGAAAGCGGAAATACGTATTCTTTCTTGATGGAAACGACAGACGGTATGCCCGCCTTCTACGAGGCAAAAGCCACCGAAGCCGAATCGGGCGCACAGATGAAAGACGAGATCCTTAACCTAACCGATTCCGCAACGGTCACCTTCCTCGGAAATGTCACATGGGACGGGAGGTTGACGATTGACGCTCAGGTAGCCGCATTGAAAAACAAAGAGCTTCGGTTTGACTTGAACGGTATGCGGCTGACACTTGTCTCGGGAGCATTCGATGCCAATAACTGCGTTACCCTTCGCATGTATTCTTCCCGTGCGGGAGGAGAAGTCGTCGGATCGGATGCAAGTGCCCGCTTTTCGTCTCAAGGCTGTACTTCACCGATTTATCTCGGTCGGTACGAGTCCGACGGTGAGGTGATTTCGGGTGACAACCTGACCGTGCGCAATCTGTCGCTTGCCGCACCGTGGAGCTCGCTTTTCCTCATCGACGGCGGTACGTATATCAATTCTTCGAAAAATCCAACGTTCACTCCGTATTCGGGAACAATCACCGTCAAGAACGCAACATTGATTTCTACCGTAGAAAACGTTCCGATGATTCGATACAGGCACGAAACGACGGCGAACATAGCAACCTTTGAGAATTGCACGGTGCTTACCTCGGGTGCAATTCTTGCGGAAAGCGAAAATGACCTTGATGTCAGGCTCGCCCTGTCCGGCGGTTCCTATTACGGAGTCACTCTGAATGCGAAAGCGCAGACGGCTTCGGAGAAAAAGATCTCCTATACGGTTTCGGATATGCCGAAATTTACGGCGGTGGAAAGCGACACGGGGCTTATCGCCGCGAGGGTTGCACCGCGAACCTATGAAAGCTCCGACGTGAGCGCGCCCGCGGTTCGCTATGCGGCACTTACGCAAACGGCTTTCGCATCTACGGTCATATGGGATTATCAAAACGGTACGACGACGGAAGAGCTGTGGCTTGTCGGAGAGATCCCGGAGAATTCCGACACGCGTGCTGTCGGCGAGACCGACGATTACGTATATCGTTTCCGTACAAGTGAAAAAGTCAAGGAAGGTGTGTCGATGACCGTCGCCATGCGAGTCGTCCCGAAGGAGTCGAAGATCATCGGGAACCTGACGCTCTACGCAAACATCACATTCAACCTCTACTTTAGGGCGGACGGCGTTATCAAGGGCGTGAGATATAACGGAAACAAAACGTTATTCTCCGAGACCGTCACCCTGAACGGCGTCGAATACTACGCCTTCAAGATCAACGACATCTCCCCGAAGGATCTTTCCGAGGCGTTTACCCTGAATGTTCTTTTGAATACGGGTGACGTTTATTGCGTCAATACCTCCCTTTCGAAGTACGCCGCCTCGGTTCTCGCATCGACGGAAAGCGCAG
>CAVEOF010000010.1:0-3032 GCA_963617165.1 Coriobacteriaceae bacterium
CGCCTCACGACGGACGCCCTTGCCCTCTGCTAACAGTTCCTACTGCCATGCCTGTAGTGGACTTTCACCACCATGTTGTATCGCATGCCGAGCGCACTAAAATTCTCCCCGAGCTTCGATTTGAAGCTCGGGGAGATGTTTTTTGAAAAGAATTGTTTGCGTTTTTCGCGTTTTGCAGATCACTCGATGTTGAAGTTTCTATGCAACAGGTGATAGGTGAGGTAGTAGAAGATCAGGATGACGATCGCGGAGAGGAGGATGTCGACGGAATAGGTGAGGATCATGCTCTCGACCATCGAGGTCAGAAGGGCGAGGAGGGTCGAGAGAATGCTGTTCACGAAGGAGATGAGAAAGACGAAGAGAACGACGCCGACGAGCTTTGCCTTCTTCATGGCGGTGGCGCCGAAGGTGACGGCGGCGTACAGGAGGACAAACTCCCGCACGGCGGTGAAGAACGCATTGACGATACCGAAGACAGCGGTCGGCACGTCCTCCCAGAGGCTACCGAGGATATCCATCCCCGAAAAATACTCCCAAAAGTCCTGCAAATACCCCTGCTCTATCATCTCGAGGACGGTGGGAATCGTAACGGCGATCGTATATGCCACACCGGCGGCGATGGCAAGTGCGAGCGCGTAGAGGAAGGCGGCAAACATCTTACCGAGGAGGAGCGCGTGCGTGCCGACGGGCAGGGTCATGGTGAGATAGCCTTCATCGGTGAAGACCGATTTATAGTAACGGTAGAGGATCAGGATGCCTCCTGCCACGGCGACGGTGACGATGCCGATCATGGTCAATATCCAAAGCCCGTACAGTCCGAGGTTCGGGAAAAACGAGCCGCCTACTTCGGTACGCAGGATCCACATGCGGACGCCAAAGCCGACGAGTCCGAGGGAGAGGAGGACGACGAGCATCGTCAGAATGGTATTGCGAAGGGATCTAATGTCGTATTTGAAAACTTTACTTAACATCTGAACACCTCCCTGAAGTATTCATCCACGGTTTTGCCCGTTTTTTCCTTCAATCCTTCGGGTGTGCCGATGGAATGGATTTTTCCGTTTTTCAAAAGGAGGAAGCCGTGCATCACCGACTCGATGTCCGAGATGAGATGCGTCGAGATCAAGACGGAGGACTCGGGCGAGTAGACCGAGAGGATCGTCTCAATGATGAAATCGCGCGCGGCGGGATCCACACCGCTGATCGGTTCGTCGAGGAGGTAGATATCCGCCCTGCGGGACATGACCATGACGAGCTGTACCTTCTCTTTCGTTCCTTTCGAGAGGTTCTTGATGATGAAATTCGGGTCGACGCCGAGGCTCTCGAGCATGGAGACCGCGCGGTTGCGGTCAAAGTCGGCAAAGAAATCGGCGTAATAGTCCACCGCCTCCGCCACGCGAAAATGCTCGGGAATGCTGTTCCGCTCGGGGAGGTAGGCGACGCGCGCCTTCGTGGCTTCCCCGACGGGGATGCCGTTCACGCGGACGGTCCCGCTGCTCGCCGTCAGGAGTCCTGCGACGATCTTGATGCAGGTGGTCTTTCCCGACCCGTTCGGTCCGAGAAAGCCGATGATCTTCCCTCGCGGGATCTCAAAGGAAACATCGTCAAGTGCCAAAAAGTTCCCGTATTTTTTCGTCAGGTGCGAGACCTCGAGCACGGGAGCGGCTTCTGTTTTCTCCATAGGGTATCCTTTCCTGCCGTCATGCGGCGGCTTTTTTATAGAATAGCATAAAATTGCGGCTTTGTCAAGTCTCGACAAAGCCGCGGGAAGGGAGGATGGATAATTATGAATGATGAATTATGAATTGGCTTGATTCTTGCTTTGTTCTGTTGGTTGGAGCGATGGTGGGGTGTTGAAGGGGGGTGACGGAGGGAGGGCTTTTTGTCACTTCGCGGCATGTGGACGAAAGAAAGAACCCGAGTGTGCCCGAGCCGCAAAGGCAAGCAAAATCGCGAGTGATTGCTTACTCCTCATCCGTCAGCTGTAGGCTGACACCTTCTCGCGCAGGAGAAGGCTTTGGGGGCGTGAGCGGGGACTTAAAGATGGTACACGGACGAGAGAAAGCGCTATTTCTTGCTTACTCCTCATCCACCGCTTCGCGGTCCCCCTTCCCCCTCAGGGGAAGGCTTGGAGACGTGACGCTTCGCTACCCGCAGGAGAAGACTTGTTACGTTCGCGGATTTGCTTTTGTTTGCGGGTTTTGGCGGTTTTTAATTGGTTTCTTTCTTTTCGGAGGGGGTGGAGCTTAGGTCGGAGAAGTGCGTCAGGGGTTTTACAAAGCCTTCGGGGTCGGCGGTGGAGACGTCACAGCCGATGACGCGGTTCCGATAGACGAGCAGGGTGACGTAGAGGGTGCCCGTGTCCTCGGGGGCATTTGAGACCTCGTAGGTATAGCGCGTGACCTTTTTCTTCTGATATTTCGAGATATCAAGCCCCTGCATCTTCTGGATCTCGTTGTAGCCCATCATCACGCGGTCAAAATTCTCGGGCATGGTGAAGCTCTCCTCCTCCATGCTTCCTTCCTTGACTTCAATACCGAATTGACGAAGGAAGGCGATGCGGTCGGCATCCTCCTTGATTCCCGAGAAGTCGTACCCCTCCGCGCCCGCGGCGGAGGCGTAGACGGCACTTCTCCCGCCGACGGCGAGCAGACTCACGAGGACGGCAAGCGTCAGGGCGAGGATCGCAAAGAACCGCACGGTGGACGCGCGCACAGAATAAACAAACATGGCATATACTCCTTTTTCCGGATTCGTTTTCCGTTTGATTCTATGTGCGGCGGGGTTTTTGTATGAATTCATTTTTTCGCGGATCTTGTGATCTTTCTTCGCTTTTTCGGTAGTTATCAAAGAAAGGACAGGCTATTTGTATGAAAAATCGGGAGTTTTTCTTTTTTTATCGGCGTTTTTTGGGGAATAAAGCGCGAAGAGCTTCGATTTGCGCCCCGCTTTTCTTTTTCTTTCGTTCTTCCCTTTTGTTTTCGCGTTTATCAAAGAAAATCGTCAGATTTTTCGCGTGTTTCCGGTAGTTTCTC